>CAYQNV010000164.1:0-20612 GCA_964418975.1 uncultured bacterium
ACAGGCGCATGAGGAAGTTGAGCGCCGTGCGCTCGGCGATCATGATGCTCGCGGCCGAGCCCGACACCGTGGCGAGTGCCGCGCCCGCCGGAACTTCCGCGCCGTCGCGCACCACCCCCTTGAACTTGAGCGCCGGATCGATTTCGCGAAACGTCATGTGCGCGATGTCGATACCCGAGACGATACCCGGCGACTTGGCCACGATGGCGGCGCGTGCACCGACGTTCGCGGGCACGGCGTTCAGCGTGGTCACGTCGCCCGTGCCCACGTCCTCGGACAGCGCGAACTTCACCAGCGGCAGAAAGCTCTCGTGCACGATCAGCGGTCCTTTCCGAAGCGACGTTTCACGTTGCGCGGCTCGCGCCCGGGCTTGACCGCCGCCGCGCGCGAGTACGAGAACCCTGGCTCCGCGGCGCGCGTCATCGCCAGCGCTGACTGCACGTCGTCGATGCGGTCGCGCAGGCTCGCCGCGCGCTCGAACTCCAGCGCGCGCGCAGCTTCCAGCATCTCGCCCTCGAGCTGGGCCAGCAAGCGCTCGGAGTCGTCTCCCAACAGCACCGCGGCTTTGGCACTCGATTTTTCGCCTCGCCCGACGGCGTCGGCCACGCTCGTCGCAAGAAGTATCTCCTCGACTGTCTTCAAGATGGTGCGCGGCGTGATGCCGTGCTCGACGTTCCAGGCATGCTGCTTCTCGCGGCGGCGGTTCATCTCGGCGATGGCGCGCTTCATCGAGTCCGTGAGCTTGTCTGCGTAAAAGATCACGCGGCCGCCGGCATTGCGTGCGGCGCGCCCGGCGGTCTGGATGAGCGAGCGCTCCGAGCGGAGGAAGCCCTCCTTGTCGGCGTCGAGGATGGCCACGAGCGAGACCTCGGGCAGGTCCAATCCCTCGCGCAGCAGGTTGATGCCCACGAGCACGTCGAAGTCGGCCAGCCGCAATCCGCGCAAGATCTCGACGCGCTCGAGCGCGACGATGTCGCTGTGCAGGTAGCGCACGCGCACGCCCATCTCGGTAAGGTAGTCGGTGAGGTCCTCGGACATGCGCTTGGTGAGCGTGGTGACCAGCACGCGCTCCTTCCGGGCCACGCGCTCGCGGATCTCGGCCAGCAAGTCGTCCACCTGGCCGTCCACCGGCTTCAGCACCAGTTCCGGATCCTCGAGACCGGTGGGCCGGATGATCTGCTCCACCACCACGCCGTGGCAGCGCTGGAGTTCGTACTCGCCGGGTGTTGCCGAGATGTAGAGGATCGGACCGACGAGGGACTCGAACTCGGGGAACTTGAGTGGGCGGTTGTCGAGCGCGCTCGGCAGGCGGAATCCGAAGTCCACGAGCGTCTGCTTGCGCGAGCGGTCGCCCTCGTACATGCCGCCGATCTGCGGCACGGTGACGTGCGACTCGTCGATGATGGTGAGGAAGTCGGCGCGCCCGTCGGCGTGCCGTGGGAAGTAGTCGATCAGGCAACCCGGCCGCTCGCCCGGCGCACGGCCCGACAAGTGGCGCGAGTAGTTCTCCACGCCCGGGCAGGTGCCGTGCGCGGCGAGCAGCTCGAGGTCGTACTCGGTGCGCTGCTGCAGCCGCTGTGCCTCGAGCAACTTGCCCTCGGCGCGCAACACCCCGAGGCGCTCGCGCATCTCGGCGCGGATCGAGCCCAGCGCGGCCTTGATGCGCACTTCGGGCGTCACGAAGTGCTTCGCGGGATAGAGCGCAAGCCGGTCCATGGTGCGATGCGTCTTGCCCGTCACCGGATCCACGCTGGCGAGCCGCGACACCACGTCGTCGTCGAGTTCGATGCGGACGTGGAAGTCCTCGTACGCCGGCTTCACCTCGACCACGTCGCCGCGCACGCGGAACTGCCCGCGCGACAGGTCGAGGTCGGTGCGCTGGTACTGGATGGCGACCAACTGGTCGAGCAGTTCGCGCCGGCGCACCGTGTTGCCCGCGCGCAGGTCGATGCGCATGCCCTTCCAGTCCTCGGGCGTGCCCAACCCGTACAGGCACGACACGCTCGCCACGATCACCACGTCCTCGCGCTCGAGCAGCATGGTCGTCGCCTGCAGCCGCAGTCGATCGATGTCGTCGTTGATGCTGGCGTCCTTGGCGATGTACGTGTTGGTGGACGGCACGTACGCCTCGGGCTGGAAGTAGTCGTAGTAACTGATGAAGAAGCCCACGCCGTCGTCGGGGAAGAACTGCCGGAACTCCCCGTACAACTGGGCGCCCAGCGTCTTGTTGTGGGAGATGACCAGCGCGGGTCGCCCCCACTCCGCCAGCACGTTCGCGATGGTGAACGTCTTGCCGGAGCCGGTGACCCCCAGCAACGTCTGGTGGGCCTCGCCCGAGCGCAGCCCGGCGACCAATTCGGCGATGGCCTGCGGCTGGTCACCCGCCGGCGGATACGGGGACTTGAGATTGAAGGGCATGGACCGGCGAGGGTAGCCGAGGGGGCGGGGACGGTCGAGGAACGAGCAGACGCGTGTGGCCCGGCGGTCAGGCGCCAAGGGCCTGCGCGCTTGAGCGACGCTTCGGTCTGCGAGAACCTGCAGGCCATGCCACGCTACGTCGCCCTGCTGCGAGCCATCAACGTCGGCGGCCACACCGTGACCATGGCGAGACTTCGAGCACTGTTCGAGGAGCTCAACCTGGGCGCCGTGGAGACGTTGCTCGCCAGCGGCAATGTCCTGTTCGAGTCGTCGTCCCGCGCCGGCGCCACGCTGGAGCGGCGCATCGCGGAACACCTCGAGGCCTCGCTGGGCTACGAGGTGGCGACGTTCGTGCGTACGCCCGCTGAACTGGCGGACGTCACGACCACGCGTGCGTGGCGGGGCACTCCGTCGAGCAGCACGCTCTATGTGGGCTTCACGGGCCGCGCGGTCCCACGCCTAGCGACGTCACGCCTGCGCGCGCTCGGCAACGACGTGGATTCGTTCCTTGTCGAGGGCCGCGAGGTCTACTGGCGGTGCCGGAAGACGATCGGCCAGTCGGAGGTGTCGGGCGCCGTGATCGAGAAGGCGCTGGGCCAGTCCGTCACGTTCCGCAAGTTCACGACGGTGGAGAAGCTCGCGTCGCGGCCCGGTTGAACCAGGCGGCCGGCGCCGCCTGACGATCGGCCTGCTACCAGCGCTGCCGCGCAGTGTAGGTGAGCACGACTTCCTTGCCCACCGCCACCGGGACGGTGAAGCGGATCAGGTTCGCGTCGCTGCGCGAAGCCGGCAGTGAGGACTTGATCACCTCGACGTCTCCGCCCATGGGTTCCTCCACGAGAATCGTGGCGTCCACGCTCTTGCGATTGCGAAGCTTGATCTCCACCGAGTACTCGCGTTCGCGGTCGCTCACACGGCGGTCCGAGACCTGCTTCCGCTCGGCGGCCAGGTCGAACGCGTAACCCATCTCGAGCGTGAGCTTCTCGTCCACGGCGGTGTGCTTGACCGTGGTCTCGCCCGTGAGTTGCAGATCCTTGTCGGTATCGGGCGCATAGCAGCGCACGCGGCCGCCGGGCAGCGGCGCACCCGTGCCTGCGCGCGCCGAGTTCACCATCTCCAGCTTCGACTGCACTCCGCTCGGATTACCGCCGCGATAGACATAGAGCGGCTTCACCGTGACGCCCTTGGGCTCGAGCATGACCAGCGTCTGGCTCTCGCGGTCGCGAAGCGTGACGGTGCCCGGCAGCGTGTAGAGGTGGTAGTCGGCGAACGCCTGCTCGGAGGGAGCCTCTCCCGGCGCGCCGTCCGCGGACATCTTCATCATCATGGCCATCTCGGGTCGTGGCGTCCCGGGCGAGACGCGCGCCACGTCCCCAGCGATCAGCTTCACCCTGGCGTCGGCGTAGGCGCGGCCGGTGGTGTTCTCCACACGCACCACGGCCGACCACTGGGCCGAGGTTTCCCCGGTACGAACCAGTGTGTGCTCGGTCGCCCACGACAGTCCGCCGGTCAGGTACTGGAGATCGGCGCTGCCTGCGCCCTTCTTGGCACCTTCGACGACTGCCTCAACGGCGGGGCGCAGCGACAGCCCGGCGTCCGGCCGGGCGAGCCGCACCTCCTGCATGGCCTCGCGCGAGAGTGTGGTGAGCGCGCCGTCGTCGCCGCGCACCACCAGCCAGGCGCCATCGGCCGACAGCAGCGTGCCCTCGGTGACGCGTTCGTTCTTGGAGACGACCCGCACGCGCGCGCCGATCGCGCGCTCGAGCAGGCCCTCGCCCGAGGCGACGTCCCAGCGATAGGCGAGGCGCGTGAGCCGGCCCGAGCCGGGCACGAAGCGCAGCGACGAGGCATCGAGTCGATTGGAGACTCCCTCGAGCCGCAGCGTGTCGCGGGCGCCGCGGAATTCCACGGAGCGGCTCTCCTTCACGAGGCCCAAGTCCGAGGTGTAGAGCGTGAGCGACGGGCCGGCGAGGGCGGACGCGGGAATGACCGCCAGCGTGGCGGCGAGCAGGAGCGCGCGGGACGGCGTATGCATGGTTCCTCCGTGGAAGGGGTCGCGGAACCTACGCCGCCGACCCCGGACGTATTCCCGGCAGACTAACCGTCTCGCCCAACGGCCGCGAACGTCGGCAACCTGATCGGCCTGCACCAGGTCTGACTCCGCTGGCCGTGGCTCAGTCGTTCGCCGGGCGCCGCGGCCAGGGACTGTTCACCAGCACCACCCGGTAGCCGTCCGGGTCGGCGAATGTGCGTCCCAGCCGATCCCAGTAAGGGTTGTGCGCCGACACGGAGACGGCACCGGCACGAGCCGCGAGCGCGAGCGCAGCTTCGTACTCCGCGGGTTCCGTGAAATAGAGCGCCAGCAGGTGCTCCTCGGATGGGGCTTCGCCCGCGCGGCCGCCGATCTCGTGCACGAACTCGACGTGCCAGGGCGCGCCGGGAAAGCCCAGCACCTCACCGTCGAATCCGTCGTGGGCCTGGAACGAGGCGAGGCGCTCGAACCCGAGCGCCTCGACGTAGAACTTGAGCACTTCCGCGAGCCGGTCCGTGGGGCGCGCCACACGAAACGTCGGTGGCACCGCCCTAATCCCGCACCGAGCTCAGGCTCTGTTGCGCGCGTTTCAGCTTGTCCAGCGTTTCCTCCAGCTGGACGAGCCTCTCGTTCTCCTTCTGCACGATCTCCGGCTTGGCCTTGCGCAGGAAGTCCTGGTTGCGGAGCTTCTTCTTCACGCCCTCGAGGTCCGTGAGCAGCTTCTCGGCCTCGCGCGTCAGGCGTGCGCGCTCCTCGTCGAGGTCGATCAGGCCCTCGAGCGGCAGGAACACCTCGGCCCCTTCCACCACCGCGGACGCCGCCACCGGGGGTCGCCCACCGTCACGCGAGAGCACCAGCGTCTCGATGCGTGCGAGCGGCTTCACCTGCGACGCCAGCCGCTCGAGCAGGTCCAGTTGCGCCTTGTCGCCGCGCACCACCACGCGCACGGGCTTGCCGGGCGCGATCTTCGATTCCACGCGCAGGTTGCGCACCGCCACCACCACGCCCTGCAAAAAGCTCACCTCGCGTTCGGCGGCGGCGTCGAACCACGACCGCTTCGCCTTGGGCCATGCGGCGGTCGCCAGCGTGTCGCCTTCGTGAGGCAGCGCTTGCCACAGCTCCTCGGTCACGTACGGCATGAACGGGTGCAGCAGCCGCAGGATGCCGTCCAGCACCTTCCAGCTCACCCAGCGCGCCGTGCGCAGGTCGTCGCGCTGATCCTCGGGCATGGCGTCGGGCCCGGCTCCGCCGGGTGCCGGGTCGGCCAGCGCCCAGCGCGGCTTCGCCATCTCCAGGTACCAGTCGCAGTACTCGTTCCAGGCGAACTGGTACACGGCCTGCGCGGCCTCGGCGAAGCGATAGGTCTTGAGATTGCGCGTCACGTTCTTCGCGGCGTTCGCGAACCGCGACAGGATCCACCGGTCGGCGAGCGTGAGCCGTAACTGAGATTCCTTCACCCCCGACAGGTCCTCGCCGCCCAGGCGCATGCTCACGAGCTTGCTCGCGTTCCACAGCTTGTTCGCGAAGAACTTGCCGCTCTCGAGCCGCTTCTCGTCGAACACTAGATCCTGTCCGGTGGGTGTCTGGATCATGCAGAAGCGCACGCTGTCGGCGCCGTACTTGTCCATCATCGCGAGCGGGTCGGGCGAGTTGCCGAGCGACTTGCTCATCTTCCGCCCGCGCGTGTCGCGCACGATACTGGTGAAATAGACGTGCGCGAACGGTGCCTCGCCCGTGAAGTGGTAGCCGGCCATGATCATGCGCGCGACCCAGAAGAAGATGATGTCGCTGCCCGTGACCATGAGGCTGTTCGGGTAGTAACGCGCGAGGTCGGCGGTCTTCTCGGGCCAGCCGAGCGTGGCGAACGGCCACAGCCATGACGAGAACCACGTGTCGAGCACGTCTTCATCCTGCACCCAGCCATCGCCCTCCGGGCGATCCAGCGACACGACCGTCTCGTCGCCGCGGTACCACACCGGGATGCGATGCCCCCACCACAGCTGCCGCGAGATGCACCAGTCGCGGATGTTCTCGAGCCAGTGGAGATGGACCTTCTTCCACCGGCCGGGGAACATCTTCACCTTGCCCTTCTTCGCCGCCTCGATCGCGGGCGCGGCGAGCGGGGCCATCTTCACGAACCACTGCCACGACAGGTAGGGCTCGATGATGGTGTTGCAGCGCGAGCAATGCCCGACGCTGTGCCGGTGCGGCTCCACCTTCTCGAGGTAGCCCGCATCTTGAAGTGCCGCGACGATGCGCTCGCGCGCCTCGAACCGGTCGAGCCCGCGGAAATCCCCGGCGGCGTCGTTCATGACACCGCCCTCGTCCATGACCACGATCTCGGCCAGGCCGTGCCGACGGCCGGTCTGGAAGTCGTTCGGGTCGTGCGCCGGCGTCACCTTGACCGCGCCGGTGCCGAACTTGGGGTCCACCATGTCGTCGGCCACGATCGGGATCTCGCGGCGCACCAGTGGCAACACCGCGACCGAGCCCACGAGCTTGGCGTAGCGCGGATCGCGAGGACTCACCGCCACGCCGGTATCGCCGAGCATCGTCTCGGGCCGCGTGGTGGCCACGGTGAGCGAGCCGCTGCCGTCCTTCAGCGGGTAGCGCACGTACCAGAGATGGCCGTCGGTCTCGACCATGTCGACTTCTTCGTCCGAAAGTGCCGTTCGGCAACCCGGGCACCAGTTCACGATGTAGCGGCCGCGGTAGATCAACCCCTCGTCATAGAGGTGCTTGAACACGTGCAGCACCGCGCGCGAATAGCCTTCGTCGAGCGTGAAGCGCTCGCGAGTCCAGTCGGGCGATGTGCCGAGCCGGCGTTCCTGCTGGAGGATGACGCCGCCGTACTGCTCCTTCCACTCCCACACCGCCTTGAGGAACCCGTCGCGCCCCATGTCCTGGCGCGAGCGGTTCTCGGCGCGCAGCTTCTTCTCGACTACGGTCTGGGTGGCGATGCCGGCGTGGTCCATGCCGGGGAGGTAGAGCGTCTCGCGCCCCTCCATGCGCTGCCAGCGGATCACGCAGTCGCGCACGGACTCGCCCAGCACGTGCCCCATGGTGAGCGAGCCGGTCACGTTCGGGGGCGGGATGGCGATCACGAACGGCGCTTTCGCGCCGGTGCCCTTGGGAGCCGCGGCCAGGTCGGCGCGCGGCTGGAACACACCCAGCTGCTCCCAGAACGCATAGCGCTCGGGTTCGATGCGGCGCGGGTCGTAAGGTAAGGAGAGCGCCTCGGGGTTCCCGGGACGCATGCGGGCCTCCTCAAGGGGTCGAATGCCAAGGCCCGGCAGGTGCCGGGCCGCGGACCACCCTTATGGAAATGAGGCGAGGACCGTAGCGTATGCGCGGAAATGGGGTCAACCGACAGGCGTGGCATGCGCTTTCGCCGGATCCCGACTAGCATCGACCGGATGCGCCGTCTCCGTCTCGCCCACGCTCGCATGCTTGCCGCGTTCGTCGTTGCCGCCGCCGCTCCCGCCGGCGCCTCGCCGCTCGAGTTCGTCTCGCCGCGCGACCCGCTGATGGCCGAGTTGCGCGTGCTCGAGCTTTACGACCTGCCGGCCGACAGCGGCCGTTTTCGGCTGCCGCATCTCGGCGCGCTGCCGCTTCGCCGACTGGAGCTCATGGGCGCGGGTGTGCCGATCGGGCACGGGGATCCGGTGCGCACACTCGTCGCCGAGCGACTCGAGCGCGAGCTCCAGCGCGACGCCCTCGCAGCGTTCGCGGACGCGCGCACGCTCCGCTCGACGCCACGGACGTGGCAGCGCGAATGGCCGGGGGACGAACGCGCCGAACTTTCGCTCGCACTCGAAGGCGGATTCGACGCGGCAGACGAGGGCGGGGCAAAACGCTCGCGCTGGCGCGACGGGAGCGGCCTGCACGTACGCGCCGGCGCGCAGGTGGACCGCTGGCTCGCGTTCGCTCACTTGACCGCCGGCCAACTCGAAGGCGCGAACCGTTACACGGATGTCTTGGTCTCGCGCACCGACCTGGCCGCGCAGACCGAAGAGGCGTACGTGGCGTACGCGGCGGGCACGCGCTGGACCGTGGCGATGGGCCGACAGCGCTTCGCGTGGGGCCCCGGCGAGGAGGGTTCGCTGCTACTCTCACGCACCGCGGCACCGCTCACCGCGCTGTGGCTGCACCTGCGGCTCTCGGCGCTCCGGGCCGACGCGTTCGCGCTGCACGCCACCACCGAGCCGGGTCGCGGTGAACAGTTCGCGGCGCATCGCCTGGAGTGGCAGCCCGTGGGCGGGCTTCGGCTGGGCGTGAGCGAAGCGGCACGCTATCGCTCGGACGGCTGGCAGGGCGTCTACCTGGCCAGCGTCATCCCGTTCTCGCTCGCGCAACGGCTGCTGCAACAGGACGGCGACACGGCGGGCGTGAATCGCAACAACGTCGAGTTGGCGTTCGACGTGGCGTGGCGCCCGGCGGATGGCACGCGGTTCTACGCCGAGGCACTGCTCGACGACGCACACGCGAAGAGTGCCGCGTTCCCGAACAAGTTCGCATGGCAGGTGGGCATGGACGGTGCCTGGACGCACGGCTTCACGCGGCTCACCTGGAACACGGAGTACACGTGGCTGTCGCGCTACGTCTACACCTCGTTCTTCGGGCGCGCGTTCACGGCGCAGGGCGCACCGCTCGGCTTCCCCACCGGCCCGGATTCCCGCCGGTTGCGCCTGCGCGTGAGCTGGGACCCGCACGTGGACTGGCAGCTCACCGGCATCAGCACGCGCACATGGAAGGGCGAGAACGACCTCGACGAACCGTTCGTGCCGGGCTCGCCCGTGCCGCCGGTCGCGACGCTCGAGGGCGTGAGCGCGGTGACGGACGACGTGACCGGAGTGCTCCGCTGGTGGCCGGCGAGCGGCGTGGACCTGTCGCTGGCGCTCGGCTGGCGACGCACGGACGGCGCGGCCCACCTGGCGGGCGCCACCGTGCGCGGCACGCACGCGAGCCTCGCGTTCCGGCTGGTGCGCTGAGCCTCTCCCACGGCCGGGCGTCTGGGCGTTCAACGACGCGGCCACCCTCCGGAGAGGGTGGCCGCTCGCGCTTCGATCGCCGCCAGATCAGCGACGCGAATCGTTCAGCGGTACAACGCCTTGATGCGGCCCCAGGTCGAAGCCCGCACGCGGGCCGGTGCGGCCAAGCCCGTTGTGCCGGCCGACATCTCCCCTTGCGGCGACACGATCGCGTGGCCGCCGGGCCGGAGAGTAATGACTTCCGCGGGGAAGCCGTCGGCAGTCCCTCCCTGGAAGGAAGCATGGAACACGCCGTTATTGATGAGGTTGAACCGACCGGGAGTGCCCTCGGGAACACCGGCGAGCGCGTGCAGCGGACCGGAGCCAGCGGCATTGATCAGGACGGCGCGCAGTTCCTGCCCGGGCAGGGCCGTTCCGAGGATGAACACGATGAGGTCGGGCAGCGGTGCTCCCATTGAAGTATTGGTGAACTCGATCTTCATCTGGCACGTGGAGAGTGCCGGCGTGCGCGATGGGTCCGCGAGTAGTTCCGTGCCCCGGTAGCCATACAGCAGCGGATCCGTGGCAAGGTCCACGCCGGGCAACGGCCACACCCAGGTGAGCGCGTTGGAGGCGTGCAGGATCACGGACACTTCGGCGCGGCCATCCTCGAGCGGCCGCTCCACGACCGTGCCATCCACCTGCGTGCCCAGCACCGGCCCACCGTTGTTCGCCAGGTATTGCCCGACGACGCCGGCGTAGTCGACTGATGCGAACATGGTGAGCGGATTGTTGTTCGTCCACCCGATGAAGTCCGGCAGCGGCGGAATGAAGATGCTGGTGGACCCCTGTGCGGACAGGAAGTCGGACAGGGGCCGCGTGACGGCATTCGAGGGATCCGCGACCTTCTGGATGTTTGCCGCGAGACTGTCGGCGACAACGACGAGGTTCGCGGCGATTCCCAGCACGACGAGTGCGACCCACCGAACGCGACGGAGAAGCTGGCGCATGGGATCCTCCTGCCCCGGAGCGGGGCGTGGCCATCCCTGACCTGAAGACACGGGCCGACCCCGTGGATGGGCCCGCCGGCGATCGTAAGGGGCGCCACGTGAGTGGCCGCGGCGGCGATCGCTCTACGACACGATCCCTCTCGGCGGGGGGGGCAGGCGAGAAGCTGGCCGCGCAAGCGGACGCCGCGATCGCACACTCGAACCGAGGGGGGAGCGCTCGAGGGGGACGGCGCATCGTGCGTGCGCTGCGAGCAGTTTCGGACGCTACCTCCTGGCTCTTGGTCGGGTCAAGCAATTAACTGTGTGTGCTACCTCGGGATCTATGCCCAGAGTCGCGAGAGTTCCACCGTGGGCGCGCGTAGGCCGCGCTCCCCCGTTCGTCGCCGCGGCCTTGACGCAGCGTCGCGCGCGCGGGCACCGTCCGCGCGCTCGCCCATACTCGATGTCCTTTGTCCCGAGAGAGGTCCCCTCCATGTCCCGCTCCCCCCTGCTCGCCGTCGCAGCCGCCGTCGTGCTGGCCTCGGCGACCGCGAGCCACGCCGACTCGTTCCTCGACGCCTCGAGCCGCGACACCACCTGCGCGCCGTGCCGTGATTTCGACCAGTTCACGAACGGCGCCTGGCGTGCGCGCTTCGTGATCCCCGCGTCGTATTCGCGCTACGGCGCGTTCACCGAGGTCGCCGACCGCAACCAGCAGGTGCTGCTGGGGATTCTCACGCGCGCCGCGACCAGGAAGGCGAAGCCCGGGGGCGACGAGGCCAAGCTCGCGGACTACTGGACGAGCTGCATGGATTCGACGGCGGCCGAGCGGGCGGGGCTCGCCCCCGTGCAGCCGCTGCTCACCGCGGTGGACGGCATGGCGTCCACGGCGGACCTTGCCAAGCAGGTGGCGTGGTTCCATGCCCACGGCGTGAGCACGCTGTTCGGTTTCTACGGCAACCAGGACGCGAAGAACAGTACGCGTTTCATCGCCCATGCCGGCCAGGGCGGGCTCGGACTTCCCGACCGCGACTACTACACCAAGCAGGACTCGGCTTCGAAGGTGCTGCGAACGCAGTACGTGGCGCACATCGGCCGCATGTTCGGCCTGGCGGGTGAGGACGAGGCCACCGCGACGCGGCACGCGAACGAGGTGCTGGCGCTCGAGACGTCGCTCGCCAGCGCCAGCATGACCAACGTGCAGCGGCGCGACCCGAAGGCGGTGTATCACGTCATGCCGGCCGACTCACTGGCGATGCTCACGCCCGAGTTCGGGTGGCAGGACTACTTCGCCGGACGCATGAAATCACCCGACGTGGTCAACGTCACGCAGCCCGAGTTCTTCCGCGCCCTGAACACGTTCGTCGCCGATGTGTCGCTCGACACCTGGAAGGCATACCTGCGCTGGGGCGCGCTCTCCGACGCCGCGCCAACGCTGACCCGGGCGTTCGTGGACGAGAGTTTCCGTTTCGAGAAATTGCTCACCGGCGCCAAGGAGCAGCAACCGCGCTGGAAGCGCTGCCTCGCCGCAACGGATCGCGATCTCGGGGACCTGCTCGGCCGGACCTACGTGGCCGAGGCGTTCCCACCCAAGGCGCGCGCCCGGGCGCTCGAGCTGGTGCAGAATCTCGAGGCCGCACTGGGTGACAAGATCGCGACGCTCGCGTGGATGAGCGAGGAGACGCGCCGCGCGGCCGCCACGAAGCTGGCGGCGTTCGACGAGAAGATCGGCTATCCCGAGAAGTGGCGCGACTACAGCCGCGTCACCATCGCGCGCGGTCCGGTGTTCGCCAACCGCCTGGCGGCAAGGGCGGCGGAGTCGGCGCGCAACATGGACCGCATCGGGAAGCCGGTGGAGCGCGGCGAATGGCGCATGACGCCGCCCACGGTGAACGCGTTCTACTCTCCGGCACTCAACAGCATCAACTTCCCTGCCGGCATCCTGCAGCCGCCGTTCTTCAACGCCAACGCCGACGACCCGGTGAACTACGGCGCCATCGGCGCGGTCATCGGCCACGAGATGTCGCATGGCTTCGACGATCGGGGCCGGCAGTATGATGCCTTGGGCAACCTGCGCGATTGGTGGACGGCGGCGGATGCCGACGCCTACAAGGCGCAGGCGCAGCGTGTCGTCGAGCAGTTCGACGCCTACGTCGTCAACGATTCGCTGCACGTGAACGGGAAGCTCACGCTGGGCGAAAACATAGCCGACCTGGGCGGTGTCGCCGTGGCCTATGCGGCCATGCAAAAGGCACTGGCCGGCAAGCCGCGAAATCTCATCGACGGCTTGACGCCCGAGCAGCGGTTCTTCCTGTCCTATGCACGCATCTGGCGCGCTGTGGATCGGCCCGAGGGCCTGCGCACGCGCGTCCTCACCGACCCACACTCGCCGGCGCGCTGGCGAGTGAACGGACCGCTCTCGAATCTCCCGGAGTTCCACGACGCGTGGGGCTGCAAGCAGGGCGACGGCATGGTGCGCGACCCCGCCAAGCGGGCGCGGATCTGGTAGTGGGCTGGACCTGGCCCGCTAGCGTCGCGCCTGTTCCCGGGCTGACAGCCTCCTGACGCACCGTTTCGAGGAACTCCGCGTCTGAACGCGTGTCCCCTTTTCCGCGAGGAGGCCCCATGCGGCTCGAAGGCATTCATCACGTCACGGCGATCACGCAGGACGTGTTGAAGAACGTCGACTTCTACACGCGCGTGCTGGGCCTTCGCCTGGTGGGCAAGTCCGTGAACCAGGACGACCCCAGCGCTTATCATGTGTTTTTTTCGGATGAGCACGGACAGCCGGGTGCAGACATCACGTTCTTCGAGTATCGGCAGGCCGGCCGTGGCCGTGCGGGCACGGGGATGGTTCACCGCGTGCTGTGGCGTGTGGCCAGCGAGGACGCGCTGTCGTTCTGGGAGAAGCGCCTGGCGAGCGAGGGCGCGCACCCGGTGCGCGACGGCGCCTCGCTCCGGTTCGCCGATCCCGAAGGTCTCGCGCACGAGCTGGTCGTGGCGATGGTGCCCGACGAGCCGCGAATCGCCGACCACCCGGAGATCCCGCGCGAGCTGGCGCTCCAGGGCTTCCATGGCGTGCGCGCCTACGGCGGCCGGATCGCGCGCAGCGGCGACTTGATCGAACAGGTGCTGGGCGGCACGCGGCGGTCGGACGACACCTGGGAGCTGCGCGGTGACCGCCGCGGCGGCACCATCACGTTCGACGCGCCGCCGGCCGAGCGCGGCATTCCCGGAGCGGGCACGGTGCATCACGTGGCATGGGGCACGACCGTCGCGGAGCATCCGCGCTGGGTCGAGCAGCTCGCCAGCCACGGCGTGCACTCGACGCCGGTCGTGGACCGGCACTTCTTCAAGTCCATCTACTTCCGCGAGCCGGGCGGCGTGCTCTACGAGATCGCCGACGACGGACCGGGGTTTGGGCACGACGAGGAACTGGGCCGGCGTATTCTCCTGCCGCCCTGGTTCGAGTCACAGCGCACCGCGATCGAGGCCAGCCTCACGCCGATTCCCGATCCTCGGGGCTTCACGCCTTCGCGGGCAGCGGGTTCGCGCGCGTCCACTCCACGGTCTTCCGCAGGCCGTCCGTGAATCCCACCTGCGGCTCCCAGCCGAGCACGCGTCGGGCCCGGGACGCATCGAGATAGATGCGCTGCACCTCGCCCGGGCGCGCCGGGTCGTGGATCGCGTCCTCGGTGAAACCGAGGAGCAGCTGGAGTTCGCGCACGATGTCGTTCACCGACGTGCCGATGCCCGTGCCCAGGTTGAGCATCTCGCCACTGCCCCGCTCGAGCGCGATCACGTTCGCGTCCACGACATCCGACACGTACAGGTAGTCGCGCACGGCGTTCCCGTCGCCAAAGATGCGCGGCCGCTTCCCCTGCAACATGAGACCGATGAAGATGGCGTTCACGCCGGCTTCGCCGTGCGGATTCTGGCGCGGCCCGTACACGTTGGGATAGCGCAGGACGGTGTAGTCGAGCCCGTGCAGGAGCTTCCACAGGTAGAGGTAGTGTTCCACGGTGTGCTTGCTGACGCCGTACGGGGCCTCGGGATTCACCGGGTGGTCCTCCGTGGCCGGGAGCTGGCGACCCTCGCCGTAGAGCGCGCCGCCGGTCGAGGCGTACACCACCTTGCGCACGCCGTGCCGCGTGCAGGCTTGCAGAAGGCCGATCGACCCCAACACGTTCACGCGCGCGTCCCAGACCGGGTCGCTCACCGACTTGCGCACGTCGATCTGCGCGGCGTGATGGTCCACGAGGTCGGGCCGGAACTCCGCGACACAGCGGTCCACCGCGTCCGCGTCGGCGAGGTCTCCCCGGTAGAAGCTGACTTTCGGGTGCACGAACTCGCGAAAGCCACTGGACAGGTCGTCGAACACCGCCACCTCGTGGCCGAGTTCCACGAACCGATCCACGACGTTGGATCCGATGAAGCCTGCCCCACCCGTCACGAGGATCCGCAAGGACTTTCCTCCCGCCCGACGAACGACTCACGATTGCATGCCCGACCGCACGCTAGCGTGCGCGTCGGAGGCAAGGCAAACGCTGCTCGCGTGCCGGGCCGTTCACTCCCAGCGGGCGACGCCTGCTGTCAGGTACAGGAGTCCAACATCACCCGCCCTCGGCTGGGCGCTCGCCGCGTCGCACCACGACACATCGATGATGGCGTCGCCTCCCAGCCTGCGCGCACCTCGGCTCGCGTGGTCGGTGAGTTCCTGGATGCTTGTGCGCCCGCTGCTCGCAAGCACCTGGACCTCGCCGACGAGTCGGTAGCGTCGCGTCGGCGCCCGCCCGTGAAGGTAGACCTCAACCGGAGACGACTTGGGGCGCGGAGTGGGCCGGCCCGTGGCCGTGTAGTTCGTCCGCACACGCGGGACGGGATTCTTCCCTTCGCATGCGTAGAAGAAGCTTGCCACGGAGCTCGAGTGCGTCGTGCGCTCACCGACACCGAACGCGGGCACCAGAAAGAGGACCATGGTCGCGATCCGACTCGAGCGAAATGGCATGGGCACCTCCTAGGGCATGCACGGGACCGGTCGAGGCGACGAGCGAGAAGACTCTAGGCCGTTTCGGCCGCATCAGCGAACTCCCCGTCCCCTGCTAGGCGGCGCGCTCGCGCCCTCCGCCCAGGCTCGCAAGCGCCGCGGTGAACGACGACGCGAGCAGGTCCACGTTGCCGTCCGTGGCGAGCGCGCGACCGCGCGTGATGGCAGCCTCCACCGCCGGCTTGCGCTCGAGCGCCGCAGCGAAGCTGTCCCACAACGGTCGCGCGTGCCCCGGCTTGGTCCACGCCAGACCATGCCGCTGCAGCCACCCGGTCACCGGGGCCGCCGCAGGTCCCACCGGCAGCACCGGACAACCCGCGGCCAGCGCACGCAGCACCAGGCCGGCGGAAAGCGGCCGGTGCAGCGTCACGAACGCCGCACGCGCGTGCTGCAGCCAGGCGCCCTCGGCCTCGAGCGGCGCGCTGCCCACGAAGTGCACACGCTGCAGCATGCCCGCGGCACGCGCGGCCGATTCCAGCTCGTCGTCGCGGTGGTCGAGAATCACCAGGTCCACCTCGTCGCGGCCGTCAGACGCGTGCGCGAATCCCTCGAACAGCGTCATGGCGTCCGCAGCCTGGAGCGGCGAGGCGACCACTGCGTAGGGACCATCCCACAGCGATAGTCGGCCGATGCGAGGCCGTTCGCCCTCGACCACGCAGGCGTCGCCCGGCTCGTCGCTGCCGGTGAGCGAGGCGAGCCGGCGGTCGGGGCGCGTGGGCGACCAGCCCGTGGGCCACCACCACGCCGGCCAGCGCGACGCCAGCGCGCGCGCCGTCTCGCCGCCGCCGGGCGAGGCGCTCGCCCACACGATCGCGTCCGCGCGAGCGTCCTCGGCGACGCGTCGCACGCCGTCGGCTGCGTCCTGTTCCGCAAGGCGCTCGATGCCCGGCTGGGAACGTTCGCAGCTGCCGTACTGGAGGTCGTCGTCACCGTCCGTCGCGATCGCCAGCATGCGCACGTCGAAACCGGATCGCCGGAGCACGTGCGCGCGCGGGCGGAGGTCGGCAAGGGACGCGCCGACCGAGTCGAGCTGCTCCACCAGCAGCAGGCGCTGATTGGTTGCCAAGGGATCCTCGTCGTGACCGTCGCGTGCGACGAGGCGGGACCTTCGCGGGAAGCGCGGCCCTCGTGAGGGCCCAGTGCCAAGGGCCGTGGGCCCTGGCGCCGTGCGGCATCCATGCGGCGATCGCGCCGGCGGGCCGCACCCGTCGAAGGGGTGGTGGCTCGCCATCGGCACTCCGCGACGCGCTCCGTTCCGTGGAGCGAGCCTCTCGAGGAGCGCTCGCCGCTCAGGTCGTGGCCTGGGCTCCGGTGCTGCGCTCCTCGGCCTGCACCCTGCGCATCCACGCCAGGAAGCGAAGCCGCTGTCTCACCTGCAAGTCGCAGTCCAGCACGATCGGCTCGAGCGGCGGACGCGGCACCGGTCGCCGCTCGACCGTCGCCGGGGCCGTGATCGGGGCCAGATCGGCCGGCTCGCCGGGTGGCCGCAACTCCAGCACGCGGTCCGCCATCGCTTCAAGCGATGGTTCCGACAGATCCGCCAGACTCAAGGGACTGAACGCGATACCGAGCCGTGACATGGCACTCTCGGCGGCCCTGGGGAAATGGTCGTCGCCGCCCGCCCACCAGCCCTCCATGGCCCGACCGCGGAGCGCGTCGCCCACCGCAGCCGGGGCCTGCGGGTCCACGGCGAGGATGATGCGACCGAAGTGCGGCAGGACTTCATCCAGCTTCCGCCCAAGCAGTGACCAGCCCACCGACCGCTCCGCCTTGCCGTGCGGCAGCAGGTAGAGCCCGGGGTGGCCAGCGTATTGAACCAGACCCAGCACCGGCATGTCGGCGGCGAGGCACTCGAGCAATCCCCAGCGCGCATCACGGCCGATGCGGTCATGCAGTCGCAGCCGTGGCGAGCCGTCCACCAGCAGCACGCGTTCCCCGACGGCGATGCGGTGCGCGGCCAGCTCGAGCGCCGCGCGCAGCACGAGGCCCGGGCGAGCGCCGGTCACCACGTGCAGGTTCGGCGACGCGGCGCCCGGATCGGTGCCGAGTCCGGAGCTGCCGAGCGCGCGCACGCTTGGCGACACGGGACGGAACAGCGTGGCGACCAGCAGCACCAGCAGCGTGGCGAGCGAGCCGACGCCCGCGCCCACGAGCAGCAGCGGCAACCACACCGAGGCGATCGGGCGCACGAGCGGCCGCACCGGGCGCACGTCCTGCACCGCGAACGCTCCCCACGGGTTGCCCACGCGCTCGTCGAGCGCCACCAGCTGGAGCGCGGCGGCGTGCGTGGCCCGCTGGCGCTGCGGCCCTCGCTCCCAGGCCAGCATCTGATCGGCGATCGGCTCGAGCAATCGCGCGCGAGAGCGCTGCCAGCGTCGCCACGCCTCGGCGCGCGCCGTCGGGAGCCAGCCGGGCCACGCCTCGTCGTCCGCGAACCAGCGCGTCTCGTGCTGGGTGGCCTCGACCACTGCCGCCAGAAGTAGCGCCGGGTCTCGCTCGTCGGCCACCCACGTCACATTGAGCCAGGCGTCCTGTACTTGAAGCGTCGGAGAGGGCTCGGGAGTCGGCCGGGACGGGGCGGCCAGCGGCAGGTCGCGTGCGAGTTCACTCCCCCAGCGCACCCGCGCCATGAGGACCGCCGCGCACTCCACCCCGCGTCTGCGCGCCGCAGTGGGCGCCGCCACCAGCGCCGAGCGCCACGACTGGCGCGTCCGCTCGAGGCGGGTGGCGAGCTCTTCCTCGGTGGGCGCGATGCGCGACGCGAACGCACGCGTGAGCATGCGCGCCTCGGCGGCGGAGCTGGCCTGCACGCGCAGTTCTCGGCCTCCTCGGACCGCTTCGATGCGAACGCTCTCCCCTGCGCGCACGGCGCGCGGCCAGTCGCGCGCCTGCGGCAATGCTGAGGTCCACGGCAGGCGCGCCTCGAAACGAGCGCCGCGCGGGGGCGCGACCGCGAGCGCGCCGCAGCAGCCCACGAGCGTGCCAACCAGCACGCCCCAGACGATGGAGCGGGTGCGAATGGCTGTTCGCGTGGTCGAAGCGGCGGCTTCCGTGTCGCGCATCGAGGCCTCCGGGCTTGCGACTGATGCAGCGATGGGCTCGCATCCTGCGAGCCGGCTGCACGTTAGCCCCGAGGCCCCCGCCGCGCAAGCGCGGGGCCGCTCACCCTGTCTCCGCTCTAAGGGGTGCTGGGCTCGCGCGGTGGCGGGCGTTTTGACGCGGACGCCCTTTGGGAGCCGGGGGGGCGAGGCGCACCGTTGGTCTCCACTCTATCCCGCCCGGTGCGCTTGGCGCATCGCCAGCAGGCGGCCGCGGGCCTCGACGACTTCCTGCAGCCGCTCTTCGCGAGCCGAGGTGCGGACCGACAGTCGGCTCTGGTGAACGGTCAGCTTGCCGGGCAGGGTGAACAACTCGAAGCGCAGTCGCTTGGGCCGGGCGTCGCGCAAGCGCTCGGGCAGCGCCCGCCGCTTGAGCACGGTGAGCACGTTGAACGCCAGCGCGTTGATGCGGAACCACGCCGCATTGGCGCCGAAGCGACCGCTCGGCATCACCCCCGCGCCGAGCTCATCCTTCATGACCCGGTGCACGTGCTCGATGGTGCCCGCCTTCTCCCAGTGCCAGCGCACCAGCACTCCCGCCTCGACCTTCGCGCGGTTGCTCACGATTGCCAGGTGCTTCGGCGTCATCGTCTCGAACAACTCCTCCTGCAACGGCGTGAACCGCACCACCACGTACCGCAGCGGAAGCGCGTCCTTGGGCCAGTCCCCCGGCGTGAACTCCACCTCGGCGATATCCACCCGCTCGCTGCCGCGGTCCTCGAACTCCACCCACCCCTCGCTCGGCACCGCCAGACAGCAGGCGCGCAACTCCTTCGTCATGTCGGCGCTGATCGTGAAGCCGATCCCCTCGGCCACCAGGTACTTGAGCAGCGGCGCGTAGTACGACGCCGAGTCGCCGCGGAAGTAGCGCTCCCGCACCCACGGCGGCAGGTTGTCCATCGCCCGCTTCGCCGACGACAGCGGGTCCTCACCGCCGGCCACGTTGCCGTCGCGGAACTCGTCCGCCACGATCAACTGCTCCTCCGCCCACACCCCCACCAGCGGCTGGTAGCCGCGCGTGCCTTCGTAGGCCATCTTCGCATCGCGCTTGTGCGCCGCGATGATCGTCCCGTCATGATCGATCGTCGCCCGGGTTGTCGTGCGGGCCGCACCGCGCGCGACCAACTCGCGATTGATCGTCTCGAGCGCCCGCAGACCGGAGGACTCCGGCGGCACCCAGGCCTTCTTCTCCGGCGGCCGGCTCTCCCAGCAGGCCGGGTCGTGGAACTGCCCCAGGAAGTCGAGCAGCGCATCCGGCGAGGGCAACGGCCCGCCCAGCAACCGCTCCAGTCCCTCGTCCTCGCTGAGGATGCGGATATCCTCGACCCGGTCCCCGCCGGCCGCCAGCAGCATGACCAGCGTCTCCAGCTTCTGCGCGGGCGTGAACCCGCGCCGCCGTCTGGGCGCCGGCAACTCCGCCTGCGCCAGCTCGTCCACCCCGAGCGCGCGCAGCGTCTCGACCACCAGCGGCAAGCCGGCGCGCGCCGTGACGTCCTCTCGTTCACCCCGTTCGATCACGAACGGCAGGATACCCTGCCGGGCGCGCTTCCTCGACGGGCTCACGCGCGCCGACGCTGCCGCGCCCGACGGCGCTCGCGCACCCCTCGCCGCAGGTCGGCCAGCTCGCACGCCGTCAGGGCGTCGATCACGGTCCACAGCTGCTGGTAGGCCGCCGTCGCCGCGCGCACGGCGGACTCCTCCTCCGGCCGCACGTGCACGGCCTGCGTCTTGCCCTGCAGGTGCACGGTGAGGAACGTGCCGCCATGGCGAGCGTCCGGGTCGCTCGCACAGGCGCAGTTCGAGCGCCCGCAGCGACGCAGCCGCTCCACCACCGACCCACGCATCAACGGCTGCTCGCTCAGCGCCCGCAGTTGCTCGCGCAGCCGACGGCGGCGGCGTGCGATCTGTCCGCGATTGGATTCCATGTCTGTATCTTATACAACTAACCAGAAGGTACGTCCACTATTCTCTCGCCCTTTGGGCGAATAGCCTCCGACCCACAGGTCCCGGCGTCTCAAAGCTTTAGCCGTGGGAGGCCGGCCTTAGAGCGGAGTTATG
>CAYQNV010000165.1:0-2647 GCA_964418975.1 uncultured bacterium
GATCTCGTCCTCGGCCTGGATCACGGCGTAGCTCGCCTTGCCGGTGTCGGGATCGCGCCGGTGCTTCTCGAGGAACCCGATCAGCGATTCCACGAGCGAGCTGGACGGCGTGATCGGGTACCAGGTCACCACGGTCACGCCCGCGAACAGCGCGCCCAGGGCGCCGGCGGTGTTGCCTTCGATCAGGATCTGGCCCGTGGTCGCGTCCATGCGCTCGATCACGTAGGGGTCGCGCTTGGGCAGGTGTTCGCGCACGTACGACATGCCTGCCAGCACCGCCGCCTGGTTCAGCGCGAGCGCCTTGGGCTTGCGGCCCAGCTGTGCCAGGAGCGAGCGCTCGACTTCGATGGCGTCGATTCCAAGCAACTCCGCCAGTACGCCCACGTAGATCATGTTGACGACGAGGCGGCGCAGCTTCACGTCGGTGGTGATGGACTCCATCAGCTTGCCCATGGGCACGCGGTACACGATGCGGTCGTCGGGGAGGTCGGGAAGCTTGATGCTCTCGTTGGCCACGATGACCGTGCCGGGCCCCATCCCGGCCACGTCGGCGACCGCGGTCTCGGGGTTCATCACCACGAGCACCTCGTGGTGCGCGCGGCGCGCGACCCAGCCGTCCTTGCTGGCACGGATGGTGAACCACGTGGGCAGGCCCGCGATATTCGACGGGAACAGGTTCTTGCCGCTCACCGGGATGCCCATCTGGAAGATGGCGCGCAGCAACACGCTGTTGGCGGTCTGGCTGCCCGATCCGTTGACGGTGGCCACATGGATGCTGAAATCGTTGACGACCGGTTTCATGGCCTTTGAACGGTACGGGCGCGTGCAAGGGGGGTCAAGTGCGGCGCGGGAGCTGCGCGCCTCCGCCGTGGTCGGCCCGCGCGCGCGCGGGCGTCTTGACCCCGCGCCGCCATGGCTTATCGTCCGCACCATGACCGAGATCACCACCGCACTGGAACCCGTTCCCGTCGTCCTCGCCGCCGCCCAACGCTGGCTCGCGCCGGTGCAGGCTCGACTGGGCGAGCACTTCCTGTCCGCATATATCACCGGCGGAGCCCTGAACGAGGGATTCGACCCGCTCATGCGGCACGTCAACGTGCTGGTGGTGACCCGCGAGCTACCGTTCTCGCAGCTCGACAGCATCGCCGCGGCCGTGCCGCAGACGCACAAGCCGCCGCACATCGACCCGATGTTCATGACCATGCAGCAGGTGCAGCGCTCGCTCGACGTGTTTCCCATCGAGTGGCTGGATCTTAAAGAACGTCACTGGCGACTCGAGGGCGTGAACCTGTTCGACTCGCTCGAGGTGCCACAGACTTACCTGCGGCTTCAAGTGGAACAGGAACTGCGCGGCAAGCACCTGCGATTGGCACAGGAGTACTTGACGGGCGCCGGGCACCCCGAGCGGCTACATGCCGCGCTTGCCCGGCTGGCGAGCGGGTTCCACACCCTGTTCCGTTCGCTCATCCGGCTGCACGGTGAAGCTCCGCCCGCGAGCCTGGACCGCGTGATCGAACGCGTCGCCGAGATCCACGACCTCGACGCCCAGGCACTGATGGGAGCCCACCGCCTGCGCGCGCTGCGCAAGCATCCGGGAGCCGAGGAGACGCGCACCATCTTCAAGGCGTTTCTCGCCCAGGTCGAGCGGCTCACCAGCGCCGTCGACGTATTGCACGTGCCATGAGTAACCGGCGCGCAGCCGCGCGCCTGTTCTCCCTGGTGCTGGTGGTGGTGGCGGGCGCGTTCGCCCCGCCGGCGCTGGCCCAGGACGAGAGCGGCCGCGCTCCCATTCCGGCCTACGCCGGCTATGTCACCGACGGTGCCAAGGTGATCGGCGAGAAGCGCGGCGCCGAGTTGGAGGCGTTCCTCGACCAGCTCCAACGCAAGACGGGAGTGCAGTTCGCGGTGCTCACCGTGACGAGCTGCGCGCCCGAGGACCCGACAGCGTATAAGACGCGCGTGTTCAACGAGTGGGGCATCGGCGACCGCGAGCGTGACACCGGTCTGTTGCTGTTGGTCGCCATGCAGGAGCGCGTGCTGCGCTTCGAGACCGGTTACGGGCTCGAGGGCACGCTGCCCGACGGTTGGCAGTCGCGTATGATCCGCGACCTCGCAGTACCGCGCTTCCGCTCGGGCGAGCCCGCCGAGGGCATCACCGCCGCGGTGTTGGCATGCGCTCAGCGCATCGGCGCCGAGCGGGGCGTGACGTTGGAGTGGAACGGCAAAGCGCTGCGTTACAGCGGAAAGCGAGGCGGAAGCAGCCGTGGGCTGATATTCCTGGCGCTCATGTTCGTGTTGTTCTTCCTCATCATTCCGGCGTTCTTCTCGCGCGGCTCCCGACGCGGCGGCGGCTGGTACTCCTCGGGTGGAACCGGCTGGGGTGGCGGGTTCGGCGGCTACGGCGGCGGGTTCGGCGGTGGCGGTGGCGGCTCGTCGTTCGGCGGTTTCGGCGGCGGCTCGAGCGGTGGCGGCGGCGGTGGTGGTGGTTGGTGAACCCGGCGCGCAACGCGTCGCGTATCGTGTGGTGCAGCCTCCGGGCCCTGAGGTCCATGACCTGAACGTCCCTCGCTGTGCACGGTGCGCGGCGCGCGAAAGGAGAAGCGGAAGATGAAGACCGGTGTGGTGGCGTTGGTGGTGGTGCTGCTCC
>CAYQNV010000166.1:0-2094 GCA_964418975.1 uncultured bacterium
ATCGAGTGGTCCGGGTCCTGCGACAGCATGGCCAGAGGGTCTGAAAACGCCGTGATTGCCTCATCGAACGTCACACCGTGCTTCCGTCGGTTCGTCTCCGCTTTCGCCACGTCCCATTCGAACAGGTAGCCAGCCATTCTCGCCCCCGCACCACTTGGTCCCTTCTCGAACGCGCCTAACGCTCGGCTTCAGCGGCGGCGCTCAGCGCCGTCCGCTGCATGCCGTTGTTGGGCAGCACGATCTAGCAGGCGCTTCAAGAACGGGTCACGGACTTCCTGCGCTGCGAACCATTTCAACTCTTCCTCCAGTGTCATACCTTCGATCTCTGCCGAGATCTTGTCTCGGGCTGATCGCATCATGGCGACTGCGTCGAAGTTCTTCTTGGTCTTACTCATCTGACAACACCTCTCGTGGCGTCCGGATCTCGATCATTGGATAGCCCTTGCGCAGGTTCACGGAGTTGTATCCGTGGATCCGCTGGAGGTTGACGATGTGCTTGAAGTTCCAGCTCACCAGAACGTCAACGCGGCCCACGGTCGCGATGGCAATGTGCTGGGCGTCGGCCCGCATCTTGGCTGTGAGCACGCCGGCGGAAACGTATGCTTCTGCAAGCTCCCTGGCTTCGGCATCAAGCTGAAGCGTTTCGATGTGCGCCTCAGGCACGGAAGCAAGTCGCCTGCGAACCTCGGCCGGTGCGGCGGCGAGTTCTTGCACCGTCAGGGTGGACAGGACGAGGACACGTTCACCGCTGACGAAGCACTCCATGAGCCGGACGGAGTGTTCGGCGAACTCGTCGTCCTCGCATCCACCCAGGACCGAGGTGTCCGTGTAGATCCGGAACTTCATGGTCGCATCTTATCCGAGGTCATCGTCTCGATGCATGATCCCGCCTCACACCGCGCTCGCGCCGAATCCCTGCCTGCCCAACGGACCGGCATTGAGCTGCCGGCCGCCCGTGAAGCTACCGGAACCGACCGACGGCCGCCCGGCGGACCCACCACCGACCCGGGCGGCTGGCGAGCCTCGCATACCCCGGCGTGGCGGCCGGTCAGCTCCAATGCCTTGTTAGGCCGCACGCATGAAGGAGGGCAGCAGGCTCCAGATCTGGCTCGCGGCGAGCGCAGCAAAGAATGCGAAGAACGCAGCAAGGAGCAATCGAGAGACGGCCTGCAACCTTGCGAGCGATCCGAGAACGATACGCTGGCGCCATAGGACATGCGCTTCCGGTGGAGGGAACTGACCAAAGCGAAGGGATCGTAGACCGGTCCGCGCCGAGAGCGCAGCACACGTTAGGTTGGCCAGCAGCGCCGGGAGCGTCGCAAAGAACACGCGACGATCACCTTGCAGGGCGTACTCGTTGACGGCGCGGCGCGCCTCCTCGACCGACATGCCGGCGAGCGATGGAGGCTCGGGAACAAGCGCCTCGGCCTTGTATAAGAGCACGAAGGTCCAAGCAACGTACGCTAGGGAGAAGATGGCAACAATTGCGCGGTATCGCGTTGTGGGCTGGACCAGATCGGCGGTCATCATCTTCGTGCGGCCTAACGCGTATTGGACAGACCTGCATAGATACCACGGACGCGGCGAGGCCGTCTGCCTGATGGGGTGTGGAAGAGACCGCGCGAGCGGCGCAAGGTGCCACGAGTCCAGGAGATGCGACGCGAGGCGCGCGAGGCGGTACTCGGCGTTAGACGGGTCTGCCCAAGAGCCGCCGGATTTCGGATGCTGTCGCCGTCACGCCCGCGGGGAGGTGACGGCAGGACGGGGCCGAAAAGTGCCTGGGTGCCCATCGTCAACCTCCGAGGAGGCGGTCGGCCGGGGACTGGACGCCGGCGGGGCTGCGGTTCAGGACATGGGTGTAGATCATCGTCGTGGCGGCGTGCTTATGGCCCAGCAGCTCTTGCACGGTGCGGATGTCGCTGCCGGCTTCGAGCAGGTGCGTGGCGAAGGAGTGACGGTGTGGCAGATCGCGCGCTTTGGGATGCCGGCGGCGAGGACAGCGCGGCGCACGGCGTGCTGCACGACGGTTTCGTGCAGGTGATGGCGCTTCTCTCCCGTCTCGCGCTCGACGTAACAGCGCGTGGCGGGGAAGAC
>CAYQNV010000167.1:0-10504 GCA_964418975.1 uncultured bacterium
CGGTGGGTGAATAGACCTGCATCAGCTCCTCCTGGGTGGGAGAAGCCGCCGGTCTATCACCCCCGCCTCTGAGCGGTCACATCATGTGCTCCCTACACGCGGGGACAATGCGCCTTCCTCGCCACCCATCCCCGCGCTACGCTGCGGGCGCCCGAGTTAGCTTCCGGGCGGACGACTCGCGAGCAGGGAATGTGGGAAACAAGGAGGCACTCCATGGCCGCAGCGGATCAAGCCCCGAAGTTCTACAAGAACCCGACCATCGCCATCATCTTGTCCTTCTTCGTCACCGGCCTCGGCCAGATCTACAACGGCCAGATCGGCAAGGGGGTGCTCTTCATCGTCCTCTATGCGTGCTCGTGGGTGTCGATGTTCATCCTGGTCGGCTTCGTCACCACTCCGATCCTCTGGATCTGGGGGATGATCGACGCCAACAATGGGGCCAAGAAAGTGAACGAGGCGCTGGCGCGCTCGTAGGAATGCCCCGGCCACCGATCCCGATTGCGCCCCGCGGCGAGCGCCGCGGCGATCGGCTCGGTCCACGTCCGTCGGCACGCGGGATCGGCCGGGCGCTGGGGCTCGCGGCGGTGATCGCGTTCGCGCAGTGCCCCGCGCTCCACGCCGAGCCACGCTGGCAGTTCGAGGCGCGCGTCGGCGGCGCCTGGAATGTGCCGCTCCCCATCGTCATTCGACAGGAGGGACACGAGGAACTCCGGTTGACCGCGCGCTGGAGGACGGAGGCGCTCGAGCCCCCCCATTTATTATGGGTGGCGCGTCGCCCGGTGGGGCGAAGGCGCTGGCTGGGCGCTCGACCTCACGCACCACAAACTCCACCTCCAGAACCGGCCGCCCGAGGTGCGGAACTTCGCCCTCTCGCACGGCTACAACCTCGTCACGCTGCAGCGGCTCGTTGAGCGCGGCGGATGGCTGTACGGGGGCGGGGTGGGCGCGGTCGTGACCCATCCCGAGAGCGAGGTGCGCGGCCGCCACTTCGACGAGCGCGGCGGGCTGTTCCGCGCCGGCTACTACCTGACCGGCCCCACCGCTGCTGTGCTGTTCGGCCGCTCGCACACCCTGCGGGGCCGTCTCCTCGCCACCGCCGAGTTGAAACTCACGCTCTCCAACGCGAGCGTGCCCAGCGCAGGTGGCAACGCCCGGGTTCCGAACCTGGCCGTGCACGGCACGGTGAGCCTCGGCTGGTCGGTGCCGCCGTGACGCAGTATCCCTCGGGCATGACGGGGCGCGGCTGGGTGTAAGCTCCGCAGTGCCACCCGCACCCGGGAGCGTCCGAAGGGAGCCGTCAGATGCGCGCGCGCTGGATCGCGGTCGCCATGCTCGCCGGGGTCGCGGCATGGCTCGCGGCGAGCGGGCGCGCGGCGCGTGGCCTGCTCGCGTGCCAGATCCTGGATGACCTGCGCCGACCGGGGCCGGAGTCCTGGCTCGCGCGCGCCACCCCGGCTCCGAACACAAGTCCGATCACTCTTGAGACGACGCGGGGGCCGATCACCGCGGACCTCTACCGTCCCTCCCGCGGCGGCGGCCGCGTACCGGTGGTGCTCGTCCCGGGCCTGGTCGAGGCGGGCAAGGACGACCCGCGCGTCGCGCCGTTCGCGCGACTGCTCGCGCGCGCCGGCTTCACGGTGGTCGTGCCCGACCTGCGCTCGTTTCGCACGCTGCATGTGCACCCGGATCACGTGCACGAACTGTCGGCGGCGCTCTCGGCCGTGGTCGCGCGGCCCGACCTCGCGCCGTCGGGACGCGCCGGCCTGTTCGGCATCTCCTATTCCGGTGGCATCGCAGCGCTCGTGGCCGCGGATCCGGCGCTCGCCTCGCGGGTGCAGTTCGTCGCGATCGTCAGTGGCTACGCGGATCTCGACACCGCGCTCCGTTTCCTCGCCGCCGGGCGCACCGTCTTTCGCGGGCGCATGCAGGTCGTGAAGCCCGACCCGTACGGCCAGCTCGTGTTCCTCCGGACGATGGGGGAGTTTCTCGACGAGCCGGGCGATCGCGCCACGCTCGAGGCCATGGCCCGGCGGCGCATGGAAGCCCCAGCCGCGCCGCTCGCCGACCTCGCGCTCAAGCTCGAGCCGCAGGGGAGGCTCGTCTACGACCTGTTCGAGGGGGGGGTCTGGAGCGCGTGCCGCAGATCCTCGAAGCGCTCCCGGCCGGGCTCAAAGAGCGCATGGCCGGGCTCTCGCCCGCACGCCTGGGACTCGGCGCGCTCCAGGCGCGCCTCTACATCGTGCACGCGCGGGACGACGGGACGTTCCCGGTGAGCGAGGCGTACCGGCTGGTCCAACTCGTGCAGGCGGGGTCGGACCGGGCGCGGCGGGCTCCGCGGCCGCATCTGGTGGTGCTGGAAGCACTGCAGCACGTGGAGCCCAAGCCGTGGCGGCGGGATCCTTGGGGACTCCTGTCGCGGGACCTGCCGGAAGCCGCGCGCCTGGCGGGATGGTGGTACGCCCTGCTCGGCGAGCGCTAGCCAGCGCACGAAACCATGCGCATCACGGTGAACTGCGGGGAGGGCGAATCATGTTCAACCGGTTGGAAGGACGACCGCCCGGGTGCGATCCTCGCGCCGCAATGCGCCAAAGCCCTCAGGTTGGCGCGTTCCGCGCCGCATCGCGCCTGCTTCCCGCAACGCTCGCCGCCGCGTTCTGCTCCCTCGCCGGGCTCGCGGTGGGCTGCACGCCCGCGCCCAATCCCGAGCCCAAGCCCGACTCTTATCGCCATCAACGCCTTGAAATGGTGCGGGCGATCGCGGCGGAGGGGGTACGCGACTCGGCGACGCTGGCGGCGCTGCGTGTCGTGCCGCGGCACGAGTTCGTCCCGCGCGCTCACCGCGAGTTCTCCTACGAGGACCGCGCGCTGCCGATCGAGGAGGGGCAGACGATCTCGCAGCCCTACATCGTGGCGGTCATGACCGAGGCGATCCGGCCGTGCGCGGGGCTCGACGTGCTCGAGGTGGGCACGGGCTCGGGCTACCAGGCGGCGGTACTGGCCCAGATCGGTTGTCGGGTCCACACGATCGAGTTGATCGGGGCGCTGGCCGACAGCGCGCGATCGCGCCTGGGGCGGCTGGAGTATGGCGCCGTCCAGGTGCGCCACGGCGATGGCTACTTGGGCTGGCCCGAGGCGGCCCCGTTCGACGCGATCCTCGTGACGGCGGCACCCGACAGCATGCCGGCGGAGCTGGTGGCGCAGCTCGCCCCGGGAGGCCGGCTGGTCGCGCCGGTGGGGGGCGAGGGCCAAGTCCAGGAACTGACGTTCCTCGAAAAGGACCTCCAGGGACGCGTGCGCCGAACGGTGCTGCTCCCGGTGCGGTTCGTCCCCATGCGCAAGGGCAAGCGCTAGGCCTTCCCCTTCGCGCACCCGCGCGAGCCGTGTACTATCCGCGGCCATGTCCTGGACGCGCATCTCAATCACAATCGCGACGCTCGCGATGCTGTGTTCGCTGTCCGCGTCGGCGTTCGCCGCCACGACGGCGGTTCGCTTCGGCACGCTGGTGGACGGCAAGGGCGGCGTCCTTAAGAACGCGGTTGTCGTACTGGACGGCGAGCGCATCAAGAGTGTCGGCGCCACCGTCCCGCCGGGCGCCACGCTGATCGATCTGTCGCGTTACACCGGCATCCCCGGGCTCATCGATGTCCACACCCACCTGACCTACCACTGGGATCCGGCCTCGGGCACGCGTCCATTCGATCCCAGCATGCTGGACGAGCATCCCGCGGTCACGGTGTTCAAGTCGCGCATCAATGCGACTCGCACGCTCGAGGCCGGGGTCACCACGGTGCGCGATCTGGGTGCGCAGCAGAACAACGACATCGCCATGCGCGACCTCATCAACACCGGGGCGATCACCGGTCCGCGCATGTTCGTGTGCGGCGTTCCACTGCAGATCGCGTACGCCCCGTCGCGCCCGCACTTGGATTTTCCCAACCCGGGGATCGCCACCGGCGTCGCGGAGGTCCTGCGGGTCGTGCGCCAGGAGGTGAACGGCGCGGGAGCGGATTGGGTGAAGATGTTCGGCTCCACGGGCTCGGGCGGCGATCTGTCCACGCGCCAGACGTTCACGTTCGACGAGATGAAGGCCGCGGCCGATGCCGCGCACGCGCTCGGGGTCCGGCTGGCGATCCACTCCTACGGCCCGGAGGGCGCGCGTGACGCCGTGCGCGCGGGCGCCAACTCGATCGAACACGCAGTGGAGCTCGATGACTCCACCCTGGCCGAGATGCGACGACGCGGCACGACCTACGTTCCGACGGTGGACCACAACCGCTACTACGCCGAACACGCCAAGGAGTTCGGCTACGGCCCCGAGGTCGTGAAGGAGTTGAACGCCTTTCGCGTGCGCAACCTGGAGACGGTCCGTCGGGCGCACGCGGCCGGCGTGCGCATCGCGATGGGATCGGACGCGCTGTTCACGATGTGCGGCGAGAACACCCGCGAGTTGCGCTGGTTCGTGCAGGCGGGCATGACGCCGGCCGGGGCGCTGGCGAGCGCCACGACGACAGCGGCCGCGCTACTCGGGAAGGAGCAGGAGCTGGGCGCCGTGGCCCCCGGGTTCTACGCGGACCTGGTTGCCGTGGAGGGCGATCCACTCGCGGACATCGGGGCCGTGGTGGACGGAGTGCGCTGGGTCATGAAGGGTGGTGTCGTGGTGGTGGACAAGACCGGCAAGCAGACCCGGAAGTAGTTCTAACGCAGTCGCAGGAGCTTTCTCAATCGCTGACCCGCCGGCGTCTCGAGCCGAACCAGGTAGATCCCCGCGCTCACCGACCGTCCCAGCCGATCGCAGCCATCCCAGCGCAACGCATGCGGACCCGCGGGTAGCTCGCCGTTCGCCAGATCGCGCACCAGTCGGCCGGCGGAGTCGAACACACGCAGGTGCGCTTCGCCGCTCGCTGGCAGCTCGAATCGGATCGCCGCGTCGGCGACGAACGGGTTGGGAGCGACGTCGAGTCCTGCCCGCGGCACCGTTCCCGGGTCCACCGACACCGCCTGCTCCGTCACCGCTCGGTAGGCGTTGAGCTTGGGCCCGATCGGGTGGTCGAAGGCCACGTTGTCGCCGGTCGCGACCATGTGAGCGAGCACGACGGGCGGCGGCCAGCCGGGGTGGCGCGACCGCACCAGCGCGCACACGCCGGCCACGAGTGGAGCGGAGAACGAAGTGCCGTCGCCCAGCATGTAGGGGCGCACGGCGTCCCAATAAAAAAACACCTCGTAGAAGAGCAGGCTGAACTCGTCGATCACGTAGTTCCGGGACAGTGCGGACCACATCGAAGCGCCGGGCGCCGCGATGCGCACCGTGGCTCCGTAGTTCGAGAACGACGCGCGTGCGCTGGTCTCGTCGGTCGCGGCGACCGACAGCACGCCGGCGCAGGCGGCCGGATAGTTGAGATCGGCGGTGCCACTGTTCCCTGCGGACGCCACGCACAGCACTCCCGCCGCGGTTGCCCCGTCCACGAGGGCTTGGAAATACTCGGCGACGCCGGTCGAATCCGCCACCCCGAGACTCATGTTGAGCACCTCGAGCTGCATCGCGGTGGCGTAGCCGAACGCCTCGGTCATCGCCGCGAGCGTGATGTCGCCCGAGGAGGCCACGACCTTGAGTGGGACGACGGGGCAGGTCCAGCCCGAGCCGGCGATGCCCTCGGTGTTGTTCGTGGCCGCGGCTGCGATCCCCGAGACGAACGTGCCGTGGAAGCCCACGTCCAGGTCGAACGTCGCTGGGTCCAGCACGGCATGGGGATTCGGATCGTTGTCAGCGTCGCCGAAGTCCCAGCCGTGCACGTCGTCGATGTAGCCGTTGCCGTCGTCATCCACGCCATTGGCGGGGACCTCGCCCGGGTTGGTCCAGATCTTGGAGGCGAGGTCGGGGTGGCCGAGATCCACGCCGGTGTCCATGACGCCGATGCGCACCGACGCCGAGCCCTGTTCCACATCCCACGCCGCCGGGAGCCGGACGTCCGCGAATCCGCCGTCATTCACGTACCACTGCTGGGCGACGTCGGTATCGTTCGGGATCACGTGAAGATTCGCCCTCATGTCGGGAACCGCGGCGCGAACGAGTCCTGCCGATCGGAGTTCCCGGGCTACCGCCACCGGATCGAAGTCTGGTTGCGAGCTGGCCAGGACGAGGAACCGCGGGCCCGAACCCACGTTTCCACGCCATAGCGGTGCGCCTCTCGAGAGACCGTGCGCCGAAAGCAGGGCCGCGAGTCTGGCGTCTGTGGCGCTCAGGGTGCCGCGAGGGCCGACCTGAAATCGGTCGGCGTCATCCGCCACGAGCACGCGACCAGCGACCGGCGGGCGCGCGATGCCAAGCTGAAGTGCGCCAGCTCGATCGCGCGGCACTCCGGACGCGGACGAGGCGTTCAGCAGCAGCACCAGTGCGAGCGCGGTCCTGAGACGCATTATCGGTCACCTCCGATCGCTCGAGAGAATCCACCGCGAGCGGCGGTGTGTCCACCGAACCGTCCGCTGAAGGCAAGAAGCCCCCGGCGCGGACGGCGCCAGGGGCTCCTGCTCAGCACTGTGGCTCCGAACTAGAAGTCGATCTGCGCTTGCAGCCGCATGCCGTCCACCGGGTCCTCGGTGCCGGCCTGCATGCGAAGATCTCCCTGGAACTTGAGGCTGTGGCCCTTCCGATAGTAGTTCGCGCCCACATAGGTGATGTCCCGCCGGCCGCCGCGCGGCGCACCGGCGTCGGCGCGCACCTGGTCGAAACGGATGAACGGCTGCAGCCGCTCCTGGCAGCACAGCACACCCACCCCGATCATCTTGACCGTCGAGTTGTATTCCCCCGCGTTGCCGGTGCGCTCGACCTTGACCGCGTTCAACTCGCCCTTCACGAGTAGCCGAGATGTCCCAAACGGCACATCGATCATGCCGTCCACGCCCGCGGCCGCGTGTGTGCTGTCGTCCAGCGCCGTGGCGGCGTTCTCGATGGAGCCCTGAAAGCTGCCATTCACGCCCAGGCTGTACCACTTGTCGGTCCCGAAGTGAGCGTCCTGGAAGACGTCCTTGGTCGAGCCGAAGTTCAAGTCCAGGCGCCCGACGACCATGGGGATGTCCTGGCGGTTGGCGACGATGAGGCGATTGTCGAACAGTCCCGCCGCGTACTGCACGCGGCCATCTTTGGACTTGCCGAGCAGGTGAAAGCCCACCACGTTGTCGGCGAGCCCGAGCGCGTCCGGAACATTGGAGGCCTCGCCACGGTCCACGGCGAGCTGCCGGGAGTCCGACGTGAGTCGGTCGCGCGAGTAGGGCTGGTCGTAGAGCCCGGCCCGTACCTCGACCCCGCCGCCCAACGGATACTGGACCCAGGCGTTCTCCACGCCGGCCGCTGGGCTGGCGCCGAACTGATCGGTGCCGTCGATCTTCCATTCGAATCCGTAAGTGGCGCCCTGCATCTTGCCGTTGGCTTTGAGCCGGGCGCGACGCACCATGAAGTCCCGCCGCGCCTCGCTGTTGCCACCCGGGACCGGCACCATCTCGTACTCCAGGCGCTGTTGAAGCCGCATGCCGAGCTCGAGCGTGTGATCAGGGGAGTCGAACACCTTGACGCCGCCCAAAGCCACCGCCGGCAGCAGGCACAGAGCGAGACAAGCCACCAGCGCACGGGTCACAACGATCGCATCGCTTCCACGATATCCCGAGTTCACCGAAAGACTCCTTTCCCGCGGTAGCGGAAAATCAAAACGGGCGGAGCAGATCGCTTCGCCCGTCTCGATCGTGTGTGAGCTGAATCAGGCCGTCGCACTCGGCAACGCGGGTCCTGCTGGACGCGCGAAGCGCAGGTAGAGCACGGGCATGACGAACAGGTTGAGCAGCGTGGACGTGATGAGTCCGCCCAGGATCACGACCGCCATCGGGTGCTCGATCTCGTGACCGGGGATGGGTCCGGCGACCAGCAGCGGAACCAGCGCCAGCCCCGTGGCGGCGGCCGTCATAAGGATGGGGGAGATGCGTTCGCGTGCCCCGCGGATGACCAGGTCCAACCCGAACGGCATGCCTTCCTCGCGTTCGAGGTGCTGGTAGTGGCACAGCAGCATGATGCCGTTTCGGGCCACGATCCCCAGCACGGTGAGGAAGCCGACGATGGACCCGAGCGAGATGATGCCGTCGCCAAGGTACGCCGCCAGAATACCGCCGACCAGCGCCGCGGGCAGCGTCACGAAACCCACGATCGCCAGGCGCCAGTCCATGAACGCCGTCTGTAGGATCAAGAGGATGCCGATCATGGACAGGATGATCGTGTAGCGCATGCGCCGCTGGGCATCCTCGCGCTCGGCGTACTCGCCGAGCATCTCGGGGTGGTAGCCCTCGGGGAACTGGACCTTGGCCAGCTCGGTCTTGAAGTCCGCCACGACCGAACCCAGGTCCCGGCCGCGCACGTTGGCCCGCACGTCGATCTTGCGCTTCATCTGCCAGCGCTCGACGGCGTTTGGCGTGGCGACGAGTTTCACCTCGGCGAGGTCCGCGAGGCGCACTTGCCCGTGATTCGGCGTGTCGATCATCAACTCGCTGATGTCGTTGATGCTGTTTCGGTTCTCCGGCGTGCTCCACACGTTGACGTCGTAGGCCTTGCCGTCACGGAAGATGTCGCCCACCTCGGTTCCCGTCATGAGTGCGGCTGCGGTTCGTCGCACGTCACCCGGCTTGACTCCGTAACGTTGAGCGATGGCAAGGTCCACCTTGACGTCGATCTGCGCGATCTCCTTCAAGGATTCGACCTTGAGGTCCACCAGGCCGGGAATGTGCTCGACGGCGTGCTTGAGTTCGTCCGCCTTGGCGCGCAACGTCGGCAGGTCGTCGCCGAAGATGCGAACGGTGATCGCCGTGGGGGAGCCGGTCAGCACTTCGCGAATGCGCTCCTTCAGGTAGGTCTGCACGTCGCGCACAAGCCCCGGGTATCCATCCACCGCCTTCTGTACCGCGGCCAGGGTCTTGTCGTAGTCCACCTTCGGATCGACGCTGATCCAGTTCTCGCCGAAGTAGACGCCGTAGACCTCGTCCATGATCAGGGCCTGACCGATGTGCGAGCCAAAGTTGCGCACTCCCGGGATCTTGCTCAGCTCGTCGTACGACGCGGCCGTGATGCGGACCTCCTCGGTCACGGACGTGCCGGGCTCCGTGAGCCAGTGCATGAGGAAGTCGCGCTCCTTGAACTCGGGCAGGAGCGACTGGCCGAGACGAGGTGCGACCACTACACCGGCCATGGCGATCACGGCGATCGTGACGTAGGCCGCAGCCGGCTTGGGCACGATCGCCGACAGCATTCGGGTGTAGACGGCCTGCAGCCACTTCACGAACGGCGACTCGTGATCGAGTTTCGACTTGGAGAGCAGCATCAGCGCCAACGCCGGCGTCACGGTCAAGGCGACGACCATGGACGCGAGCAGCGACAGCGAGTAGGAGATGGCGAGCGGCTTGAAGAATGCGCCGGACAGACCGCCCAGGAAGAACACCGGCATCAGCGCCAGCACTTCGATCAACGTGGCGTGCACGATGGCGTGGCGCACTTCCAGCGACGCCTCGAGGATCACGCGCGCCGTGGACTTGCCGCTGCCCTCTTTTCGATGTTGTCGCAATCGTCGGACGACGTTCTCGATATCCACGATCGCGTCGTCCACGAGTGAGCCGAGTGCGATGACGAACCCGGCCAGGATCATGGTGTTGATCGTGGTGCCCCGAGCGTAGAGCACCATCATGCCGGCCATCAGTGAAAGCGGGATCGCCACGCACGTGATGATGGCGACGCGCCACTCGTAGAGGAACAGGGCCAACACGACCATGACGAGCAGGCAACCGAGCAGCAGCGACCGGCTCAGGTGCTTGATCGACAGTTCCACGAACGACGCGGGACGGAAGATGGTGGCATCCATCTCCAGATCCGGCAGCCCGGGCTTGAGCGCGGCCAGGGCATCATCCACGCCCTTGGTGACTTGAAGAGTGTTCGCCCACGGGAACTTCTCGACAATCAAGAGCAGGCCGGGCCCGCCGTTGATGACGGCGTCACCCACCAGCGGCTGGTGCCCGCTGACGAGCTGCGCCACGTCCTTGAGTCGTAGGGTCTTGCCGTTCTTGCCCTCGAGCGTGACCTCTCCGAGCGTGGCAGGGTCCACGATGGGCAGGACGTGGCGGATGCCGAGGCGCTGATTCGGCGTGTCGATGAACCCACCCGTCCCGATCCATGCGCCATCGGAGTGCGACATGAGTCCGGCTTCCAGCGCGTCGGAAGTGGCGTCCATCACTTCCTGGACAGTCACGCCATGCTCCCGCAGTCGCGCAGGTTCGACCTGCACCTGGGGCATGTCGATGCGCTCGCCCCAGATCGCGACGTTCGCCACGCCGGGCACCGCCAGCAGGCGCGGCCGGATCGTCCAGTAGGCCAGCATGGACTGGTCGATCACGGAGATTGTCTTCGACGACACACCGATCTTCATGAACCGCGCCGTGGCCGAGAGCGGCTGCAGCATGACCGGCGGGCCCACGTCCTTCG
>CAYQNV010000168.1:0-2361 GCA_964418975.1 uncultured bacterium
GCGCCTGTCAACCGCGGGAGGGGGCGGACGGCCGGGGAGGCCGCCCGCCCCCTCCGCGATGGAGCAGTTCCTATCGGAGGGAGACGTCGTCCACGCGGAAGCTCGTCGCGAGCGATCCGTCCGTCGTGGCGCGGAACTGCATCCTCACTGTCTGTCCTTTCCACGCCGCCAAGCTGACGCTGCGCAGCGTGTAGGCGCCAGCCGCCGCTTTGTCGAGGTTCGAGAACGTGGCGACGGTGCCGAGCAGTACGCCGGCCGTGCTGCGCACCTCGACGTAGAGGCGGTCGTAGACGGTGGTGGCGGTGGTCTCGGAGGAGGTGACGTTGAGCCAGAACGAGAGCGTCCCGGCCGCGGTCGTGGGGATCGCGAGCGTCTGGTACTCGGTCCCGTTGGCGTTGTTGTAGTAGCCGAGCACGCCGTAGCCCGTGCCGCCGTGGGCGTAGCCGCCGGTCGAGCGGTAGGCGTTGCCCGACAGCACCCATGGCACGACGGAGGCCTCGAAGCCACCGTTTACTACCAGCTCGCCGCCGCCGGTCGGCTGGTTCTGGACGGTGACGCCGACGCCGGCGCTCGTGCCGACGTTGTGCGAGGGGTCGTAGGCCTTCGCCGTCAAAGTGCGTGCGCTGTCGGACGCGGTGAGCGTGTCCCAGGAGAACGAGTAGGGCGCTTGCGTGTCGCTCGCCTTCAGCATCCCGTCGACGAAGAACTCCACGAGCGTCACGAGGCCCGCGTTGTCGGTGGCGTTCGCCGAGACCGTGATGCTGCCGCTCAGCGTCGAGCCTGCGGTGGGAGACGTGATCGAGACGATGGGCAGCGTGACATCCGGCGTCCCGCCCGTGGGGAAGAGCGTGTACAGCAGGCGGTTCGGCGAGCCGTTCCCGGGCCCTGTGACGACGCCCAGAGTGGTCTGGTTGACGACCGCCAACGCGACCTGCGCTGGCGTCGCACCCGGGCTCGTCTGCAGGAAGAGCGCGGCGGCACCCGCCACGTGCGGGGACGCCATCGAGGTGCCGCTGATGCTCGAGGTTGCGGTGTCGCTCGTGTACCAGGCCGACGTGATGCTCGAGCCGGGCGCGAAGAGGTCTAAGCAGGCACCGAAGTTCGAGTAGGACGCACGCGCATCGCTGCTGCTGGTGGCGCCCACGGTGAGGGCCACCGCGACGCGGGCAGGCGAGGTGGCGCAGGCGTCCGCGTTCGAGTTGCCCGCCGCGATCGCGTACACGACCCCGGCGTTGTTCGAGCTCGTAACCGCGGCATCGAGGGCACTCGACGCGCCGCCGCCCAGGCTCATGTTGGCCACCGCGGGCAGGACGCGATTGGCGGTCACCCAGTCGACGCCGGCGATCACGCCCGACGTGGAGCCCGAGCCGGTGCAGCCGAGCACCCGTACCGGGTGCAGCGTGACCGCTTTCGCCACACCGTAAGTGGCCCCGCCGACGGTCCCGGCCACGTGCGTGCCGTGGCCGTTGCAGTCGTTGGTGCCCTGGCCGTCGTTCACGGCCGTGAAGCCGTTGCCGACTCGGCCCGCGAACTGCGCGTGGGTCGCCCGCAGGCCGGTGTCGATCACGTAGGCGTGGACGCCCGCGCCGGACTGCTCGTAGACGTAGGTTCCGTTGAGCGGCAGGTTGCGCTGGTCGACGCGGTCGAGACCCCACGTGGCCCCGGACTGCGTGGCGACGGCCTCCATCACGCCGTCCTCTTCGACGAACGCGACGCGGTAGTCGTCGGCGAGCTGCTCGGCCTCGGCGGCGGTCGCCTGCACGGCGAAGCCGCGCAGCGCGTGCTGGAACACGCGGGTGCGGCGGCCGCGGCCGGGGATGTCCACCATCTCGGTAGCCACGTCGGAGACGCTCGGCAGCCGCGACAGGCGGTCGCGCACGTCCCGCACCGCGTCTTGGCGCAGCACGACGATGTACGACCCGGGGATCGGCCGAGCATGCCTTCGGATCGGCCCGGCCTCCAGGACGCTGGAGGCGGCCACGAGAAGAAGGACGGCACTGCCGAGGCGCTTCGCCATGCTTTCAACCTCCCGCGTGAGGGTGTTGAATACCGCGACGGATCGCGGATAGCGCGTGAAGCCGCGCACAGTGGGCCGCGCACTGTGCGCTAACTCACACCAGGAGTCTCTCGACCTCCTCGGCGATGGCGGGAGCGGACGTGAGGCCGGGCGAGTCGATGCGGATCAGTTCTCCCGCGCCGGAGTGCGCGAGCCGCCGCTACCGGCCGAGAAGCGCCTGCGCTTCCTGCCTGAGCGCCACGACCGCGTCCTCGACCCGCTCCGCGTGGGTGCGGAAGCTCAGCACGCACAGGCGCAGCGCGTAGCGGCCGCGTAGCTCGGTGCTCGACAGGAACACGCGCTTG
>CAYQNV010000169.1:0-16288 GCA_964418975.1 uncultured bacterium
CCGGCTTGCGAACAGCGTGAGCTCGCCCCCGGCGGGAAGCGTCACTCGGGCCCCGGGCCGAAGGTGTCGACGTAGCTGATCCCGGTCCTCCAACGCGACGGGCACGCCGTCGATCCGGGCCGTGCCGGTCCCGACGACCGACGCGAGCTCCCAATCCCCGCCCCGATTGAGTGTCGCCAGGCCAACCGCGACCACTGCCACCGCCGTGGCGAGTGCCAGTCGAAACGCAGGACGTCTGAACCACGCTCGGATCCTGCTCGAGGCGCCTGGGGCCACCGGTTCACGGACCGCGGGTGCCTGCTCGGCAAGTGTTCCGGTGGTGAATGCCTGCTTGAGCCGAGTCCGGAACGCCGGATCAGGTTCCGGCCGCGGAGCGGCTTGAAGGGCCTCCTGCGTTCGCTTCGCTCCCGGCGTCAACTTGTCATTGTTTGGATCGGTCATCGGTACGTCTGCCCCAGGAGAGTCTCGAGTTGCGCGAGCGCACGCGAGTGGCGCTTTCGCACGGCCACTTCACTGGCGGCCGTGATCGCCGCGATCTTCGAGTAGTCCAAGCCTTCGTACTCCCGCAACAGGATCACCTCTCGAAGCGGCGGGCTCAATCGGAGCAGAGCGGCCTGGACGTGGATTGCCCGCTCGGAGGCGAGCGCGACCCGCTCCGGGTCGTGAGTTTCCCGGGGCAGGACTGATTCCTGAACCTGCTCCGCGTCGATGGAATACGAGGCACGAGCCATTCGTTGCGCGCTGGAACGCCAGTGGTCGCGGCAGACGTTGGTGGCGATCATCATGAGCCAGGGGCCGGGATCCCGCGTGGGATCCAGCGAGGGCGCCCCCCTGTAGATCTTGAGAAACACCTCTTGAACCGCATCCTCCGCCAATTGGCGATTGCCGAGCATCCGAAAGACCAGTCTAAACATCCGGTCAAAGTAGCGCTCGAACAGGGCCCCGAGCGCGTCCGGATCTCGCCGCCGGACGCCGTGCAGATCCATTCCGTCCTCGCTCGACTCGGGTCGCTGCACCGCTCCCTCCGGTATCGATACGAAATGCGGCGAAACTTGTGTCGCGGTGCCGCGAATGAACAGTCACAGGATCCAACAGGTCTCGTATCAGCCGTCAGGTGATCGCGTCCGACCCTTCGAGAGTCGCGCGAGGATCCGAACGGGAGAGCGCGGCCGGCGCGCGGCGGCCATCCCACCCAACGCCCGCGCGGGAGGCTAGCACATGATGAAGATGGCTCGGCGAAACTGGATGACCCTCGGGTTGGTCGCGACGATCATCCTTGGCTACGGCGTCACGGCGGCGGCCCAGCAGGGCCCCCCGACCAATCGGATCTACGCAAACGACGAGTTGTTCACCGGTGTCAACGCGCCGGGTGACCTGCCGAACCACGGCAAGTTCGACACCATTTACGTATTGGGGTCCGGGTTCATGCCCGTAGCCGATGCCGCACCCGGGGACACCGACTACAACGGCGGTCGCTGGGAGGTCCGTTTCATCACCTGGGTGACCATTCCCGCCACGCAGTTCACCAACGACCGACAGATCGACATGGCCACCACGTCGGGACAGATTCGAATCGGCGACGTCGTCCGTCGATTCGAGTGCCCGCTCATTCCCCGGAGACGATGACCGCTGACCATGCGCGGCGACGATCCCTCGCGAACATGATCGGGAACCGCGCGGATCGCCCGAGGGGCTTGGTTGCGCCATGAACGAAGTGGGAAGCGGAGACCCCGCCGCGGGCCTCCGCTTCCAGCCCAACACGATCGCGTGCGAGCCCGGCGAGGATGCAAGCGCAGCCGAATCGGGTGGTCTCGAACGTCTATTCCGCCCAGGACCGCTCAAGTTGAGACTGCGAGCCGAGTCGCGCGGCCGCCAACGCATTCCGTCACAAGTCATTTGGCGACCGATGACCCGAGCCGATGTGCAGCGTGACCTATTCGGACAGGCGCGGACAGCATGGGGCGCGTTTGCGGTCACATTGAATTTGCTCAGGTATTCGACCGGATCCAGTCGTCGATCGCCTTGATCATCGGCCACGTACCCTTCGACGTGTTGGACACGACCGTCGCGTACGTGCCCTCCGAGTGGGCACTCGAGCGGAACGAGACACCCGCGTCGCTGCCGACGATGTAGTGCAGCGGCGGGCCGGCTCCGTCGTCGTGGATCCAGACGCCGTGACCGTAGAACGAGTGCTTTTTCCCGACCACGGTCGCGGCCTTCTTCATGAACATCACGACGAGCTCGGGGGTAAGCATGGCGCCGGCGAAGAAGCCGCGCCAGAGCCGGTCGATGTCGCCGACGGTCGCGAACATCCCGCCGTCGGGCCCGCCGATGATCGGCAGCGAGTAGATGTTGGTGCGCCAGCCGCCGTTGCCAGTCTCGACGTAGCCGTTCGCGACGCGCGGTGGAAGTCGATCGAAGCGAAAGAAGCCGGAGTCCGTCATCCCGCACCGCCGGAGCACGCGCTCCTCGATGAGCGTGTGGAACGAGCATCCGGCGACCTCCTCGAGCGCGAGGCCGAGCAGCACGAAGCCGCCGTTCGAGTACGAGAACCGCGCGCCCGGCTCGAACTTGGCCGGTCCGGCGACCAGCATCGGCAGATAGTCGCGCGGCCCGAGTAGCTTGAACGGCGCGATCGGCAGCTCAAAATTGTCGGCGTCGTCGATCACGTCCTCGTCGAGGTAGTCATAGACGCCGGACGTGTGTGTCAGCAGGTGCCCGATCGTCACGGCCGGCGAGACGCCCGGCAGCGGCACCGACACCACGTCAACGAGCGGATCGTCGAGCGCGAGCACTCCGTCGTCGATCAGCGCTCCGGCGGCGAGCGCGGTCAGGAACTTGGTCCCCGATGCGATCCCGAAGCGCGTGTCGACCGTGTTGCGGCTCCCGTTCGAGCGATCGGCTTCCCCGAAGGCCCCGGCGAAGGCCGTGGCGCGATCGAGCGTCACTTGGACGGCTCCAGAAAATCCGTGCGCCGCCACCGTCGTGGCGACGAGCCTGTCGAGGTCGTCCCTCATCGCGTGCTCACGGGTTGCGCCTCGTTCCAGGGGGTTCGCGGCCCCGGCAAGGGCCTTCTGCCGGACTCCTGCAATGGATGGGGCTCTCAACGAAATCGAACTTCGAGAGTTTCGTAGGGTGCGTTTGATGAGAGCAACCAGCTAGAAACCATCGCCTCGGAGAGGTGCGAGAGCGGCTGAATCGGGCGGTCTGGAAACCACCCCTTCAGTTCGCCGTCGCCAGCTTCTCCAGCCGCTTCTTGAGCGACCGTATCGTGCCCTCGCTCCGCTGCCCCTCCGGCATCCTCTCGGCCTTGGCGAGCGCGTCGGTGAGCGTGGCGCGCGCCGCCGTGGTGTCGCTCATGCCGAACTGGATGTCGGCGCGCGTGTTGAGCACCAGGAACTGTCGCGGGCCGTACGCGCGGGCGAGTGCCGCGTCCGAGGCCGCGAGGGCTTCCGACCACCGCTTCATCGCTTTGTAGGCCGTGGCGAGCCGCTGCGGCGGGTTGTAGTCGTCGGGGAAGTCCTTCTGCGACTGCTCCAGCATCGGCACCGCCGCCTCGGGGCGCCCGAGCTCCAGGTAGAGCGAGAGCCGGTGCGAGTCGTATACGGCGCGCTGCTCGGCGCTCATGGCGCGCGCGGCCTCGGATTCGAGCATTGCGATGTGCTGTCCCTGCAGCGCCAGCACGCCGACAGAATCGTGCGCGGCCTCGCGCGCGCTCTCGAGCGAGAAGTAGAGTCCGGAGCGATCGTCGCCCACCAGCGGCACCGCGGGATCCGCCAGCACCTCGTGGCACGCGGCCTCGTAGCGCGCGAGCCACGCGGCCCGTCCCGGATGCGAATCGGGCAGCGCCACCGCGGCGTCGAGCGCCAGGCCCGCCACCACGCCCGCTGCCGGCGTGCCCTTGAGCCGCGGCCACGCGGAGTCGGCGAGCCGCACGCTGGGCTCCATGGAGTCGGCCTGCGAGTAAGCGAACAGCAGCGACTCCACCGTGCGTGGGTATCCCGGCCAGCCCTCGGGCGCTGCGGCGAGCGCGCGAACGTAATGCGTGCACGCCTCGACGAAGTTCTCAGCGCCGTACGCTCGGTCGGCGGCGACGAGCGATTCGAGTGCCGGCCCCTTGGCGCCGCCCTGCACCGCCAGCTCGCCGTCGTCGAACAATCGCTTGAGCTGTGCCACGGAGGCGCCGCCCAGCCAGCGAAGTGCCACGTGGCCGTCGGTGGGATCGAGCACGTAGAGCGTGGGGAACGCGCTGATGCCGATCTGCTTTCGCGCCGGCGCGTTCTTCGCCTTCTCCATGTCCAGGCTCAGCCAGACGAACCGTCCGGCGTGCCGCGTGAGAGCTTTATCGGTCCAGACGTAAGCTCTCATCGACCGGCACGAGTGTCACCAGGGCGCCCAGCCCTCGATGAACACCGGGAGCTTGCGCTCCTTGGCCAGTGCCAGCGCACGACCGAAGTCGTCCTCGATGAACGGTACGGCCGGCTTCCACACCACGGTCTTTTGCACCTTGGCGGTGCGAGCGGGCGCGGCATGCGCCGCGACCGGGATCGCGACGACAGCGGCGAGCAGCAGGGCAGCGAGCATGGGGGCCATGCTAGCAGAGCGGGCGGGAACGCCGCATGGATTCTCGGGCGACAAATGCCGCGCTGGTCCTCGCAGGTGCCGCGTTGCGCGCGTGGCGCTGGCGCGCGGTCGTCCGCTCGGCGTTGCTTGCGATGCCCGACCGGGCACTGGGAGATAGACCATGTCGCACGCGATAGCCTCATCGTACCTATTGGGTTGTGTGCTACTGCTCGGTTCCGGTGCCACCACGCCCGCCGCGGCCCAGCCCGCCGCCTCCACCGCCGTTCCCTGCTCCGCTGCCGAGTACCGCCAGTTCGATTTCTGGGTGGGCGAGTGGGACGTCACCACGCCCGACGGCAAGCCCGCCGGCACGAACAGCGTCACGCGCCCGCTCGGAGCGTGCGCGCTGCATGAGCACTGGAAGGGCGCGGGCGGAATGACTGGCGAGAGCTACAACGTCTACGACCGTGTCACCCAGCAGTGGCACCAGACATGGGTGGACGACCGCGGCACGCTGTTGCTGCTGGACGGCGGACTGGTCGAAGGCGACATGGTGCTGTCAGGGCCCGAGCGCCTGATCGCCGGGAAGCCCACGCGGGACCGGATCACGTGGCGCCCCAAGGCGGCCGATGAAGTGCACCAGGTCTGGGAGCAGTCCGCAGACAAGGGGAAGACCTGGTCCATCCAGTTTTTCGGCGTGTACAAGCGCCGGAAGTAGGGCACCGGGTCGGCCCGGCAGCGGTGCGCGGCCCGGATCGCGACGGGCCGCATCAGAAGTGGGGCGACGCCCGCCGGACGTAACCGTCCGAACGGTGGCATTCGTCGCGCAAGTGGCGGGGGCTCGCGGCCGATAACTCCATGAGCGGCGCGGGGATGTATAGTGGCACAGAGCCTGCTTGAACCCCGCCCGCTCGCTTGTTAGCGTGGCCCGTGAAGCCTCTGCCACACACCCTCTTCTGGAATCCTCCATGGCCTCCGTCGCCCCCCGGTACTGCTTGCGCCTGCTCGTCGGCCTGACGCTGGCCATCGCCCTGTTCGGGCTGGCCGCGGTCGGGTGCAGCGGCGGCAAGAAGGTCTCGGCCTCGGGAGCGTCGGGCGAGCTGCCCGACAGCGAGGTCGAGGACTTCACCATCACCGAGACCGACTCCGGCCGCACCCAGTGGACGCTGTTCGCCAAGCAGGCGGCCACGTTCACCGCGCGCGACCTGGTCACGGCGCGCACCGTGCGCATCGACTTCTTCGGCGAGGACGGCAAGAAGAGCTCCGAGCTGGTGGCTCGCGAGGGCGAGCTCTACCAACGCACGCGCGACATGGTGGCGCGCGGCCAGGTGGTGCTGCAGACCACGCAGGGCTATCGCATGAGCACCGAGGAGCTGACGTTCTCCAACAGCCGCAACCGCATCCTGTCCGACAAGCTGGTGCGCGTGGAGAAGGAAGGGTCGGTGCTGGAGGGCGTGGGCTTCGAGGGCGACCCCAACCTCGAGCACTTCCAGTTCCTGGGACAGGTGCGGGCCACCGTGCAGCCGGGCGCCGCACGTTCGGTCAAGCCCACCAAGGGAGGCGGTCGGTGACCGAAGTGCTCCCCAGCGTACCCGTCGCGCCCACGATCGCCACGGAAGGACTGGTGGCCGAAGGCTTGGTGCGCTACTACGGCAAGTGGCGCGTGGTGCAGGGCGTGTCGCTGAACGTCCGCCGCGGCGAGGTGGTGGGGCTGCTCGGACCCAATGGCGCGGGCAAGAGCACTACGTTTCATATGATCGTGGGCTTGCTGCGCCCCAACGACGGCGTCATCCGCCTGGACGGCCGCGACATCACCACGGAACCCGTTTACCGACGCGCGCGGCTGGGACTCGGCTACCTCTCGCAGGAGCCCAGCATCTTTCGCCGGCTGACCGTGCGCGAGAACGTCATGGCGGTGCTCGAGACCATGCGGCTCACGCACGCCCAGCGCGAGGAGCGACTGGCGGAGCTGCTCGCCGACTTGAACCTCACCCATCTCGCCGAGCGCCACGCCCACAAGTTGTCGGGCGGCGAGCGGCGGCGCGTCGAGATCACGCGCGCGCTCTCGCGCCAGCCGTCGTTCCTACTGCTCGACGAGCCGTTCGTGGGCATCGACCCGATCGCGGTGGAGGAGATCCAGGAGATCATCGGCCGTCTGCGCGCGCGCGGGCTCGGACTGCTCATCACGGACCACAATGTACGCGTCACGCTCAATACAACCGACCGCTCCTACATCATGTTCGACGGCCGCATCCAGCTCTCGGGCTCTCCGCAGGAACTGGCCGAGAACCCGCTGGCCCGGCAGTACTACCTGGGCGAAGGATTCACCCTCTAGGGGCCGACGTCATGGAAATGAAGCACTCCCTGCACCTGTCGCAGACGCAGAAGCTCATCATGACGCCGCGGCTCCAGCAGGCTCTGAAGCTGCTGCAGGTGCCGACGCTCGAGCTGCAGCAGATTCTGAAGCAGGAAATGCTTCAAAATCCGCTGCTCGAGGAAGTGGACGAGGTCACCGAACAGGAGGACCTCGACAAGGAAGCCTCGGCCGACGAGCAGAACAACGAGGAGTCCGAGGACCCGGCCGAGGAGGACCCGATCGACTGGGCCGAGTACCTTCAAGATGGCGCGCTCGACCGCACCTACGTGCCGCCGAGCGAGACGAGCGTGGAATTCTTGGAGAAGGTGCCGGTCACGCGCACGACGCTGGCCGAGAGCCTGATCGAGCAACTGCACTTCTTGGACCTGCCGGCCGAGTCGTTGCACATCGCGGAGTTCCTGGTGGGCTCGCTCGACGACCGCGGCTGGGTGGTGACGCCCATGAACGAGATCGTGGACGCGCTCGGCGTATCGCTCGAGGAAGTGGAGCGGGTGCTGCTCGTGGTACAGGCGCTGGAGCCGGTCGGCGTGGGGGCGCGCGACCTGCGCGAATGCCTGCTCATCCAGCTCGACGCGCGCGGCGAGCGGGGCGGCATGGCGTGGCTGATGATCCACGACCACTTCGACCACCTCGTCAACCGACGCTTCCCCGAGATCGCGCGGCTGCTCAAGGTGTCGGTGCTCGAGGTGCAGACCGCGGCCGACGGCATCGCTTCGTTGCACCCGCGCCCGGGCACGATGGTGTCCGCCGAGGATCCCAAGTACGTGGTGCCCGACCTGCTCGTGGAACGCGTCGACGACGAGTACGTGGTCATGCTGAACGACCGCAACGTACCGCGACTGCGCATCTCCTCGGCATACGAGAGCGTCATCGCCGCGAACAAGCGCAGGCCGGACGCCACGACCGAACAGAAGCAGACGCGCGAGTACATCCAGGGCAAGCTGGCCTCGGCCAAATGGCTCATCCAGACCATCGAGCAGCGGCGTCGCACGATGATCAAAGTGATGAACTGCATCGTGCGCGAGCAGCGCGAGTTCTTCGACAAGGGCATCAAGTTCCTGCGTCCGCTCACGCTGGCCGCCGTGGCACGGCAGATCGACATGCACGAGTCCACCGTGAGCCGGGTGTGCAGTGGCAAATACGTGCAGACCCCGCGCGGCGTATTCGAGTTGAAGTTCTTCTTCTCGAGCGGGCTCGCCACCGACGACGGCGACGACATCTCGGCGCGCACCGCCCGCGACATCATCCGCGGGCTCATCGAGGAAGAGGACAAGAAGGAACCGCTGTCCGACCAGCGCATCGCCGAGCTGCTGCACGAGAAGGGGCTCCAGATCGCCCGCCGGACCGTTGCCAAGTATCGCGAACAGCTGCAGATCCTGCCCGCCCGGTTACGCCGGCGCGTGGCCTGAGGCACCACCCACACCGTGCCGCCGACCCCTTGGCGGAGCGGGGGAGAGTCCCGTGCAGATCCATCTGACCGCCCGCCACTGTGAGATCGGCGCGGACGTGCGCGCGTTCGCTCAGCAACGCCTGGAGAAGCTCACCCGCTACGACGACGGCATCCGCGAGGTGCGCGTCATCGTGTCGCAGGAACGCAAGCTGCATACGGCCGAGATCACGCTGCGCGCCCACCAGCAGGACGTGGTGATCACCGAGTCGCACGCCGACGCGCGTGCCGCCATCGAGCTGGCCGCCGATCGGCTCGAGGACCGGGTGCGGCGCCGCAAGGAGAAGCGCGTGAGCGCGCCGCGCCGCGAGGCCCGCACGAACGGTTTGCCGCCGGTGGAACCCACTGTCGAACCGGGCGATGTCGCGGACGACGAAAGCTGAGGCCGCTGTGCGCTCTGTCAGCATCGCCCGACTGTACGAAGACCAACGCGAGGACTTGCAGCTCGAATTGATGTCCGAGTCGTTGGCGTCACGCTGCGAGATCACGCTGAGCGACATCAACCGTCCCGGCATGGCGCTCATGGGATTCGTGGAGAACTTTCTTCCCGAACGCATCCAGATCCTCGCCCAGACCGAGCTCACCTACCTGGCCACGCTGTCGCCCCAGCTCGTGCGCGACGCGCTCGACCGACTGTTCAAGTTCACCATGCCGGTGATCGTGGTGTGCAAGGGATTGGAAGTGCCGCCCTACCTGGTCAAGATCGCGAACGAAGCGCAGGTGCCACTGTTGCGCACTCCGCAGAGCACCACGCCGTTCATCCACTCGCTCACTTCCTACCTCGACCACATGTTCGCCCCGACCACCACGGTGCACGGCTCGCTCGTGGACGTGTATGGCTGCGGGCTGCTGTTCACCGGCCGCAGCGCCATCGGCAAGTCCGAGACGGCGCTGGACCTGGTCGAGCGCGGGCACCGGCTCGTGGCGGACGACGTGGTCACCATCACGCGCCGCCACGGCGACCTGTTGATCGGCACGGGCAACCAGCTGCTCCGGCATCACATGGAGATCCGCGGTCTCGGCATCATCGACGTGCAGTCCATCTTCGGCATTCGCTCGATCCGGCTGCAGAAGCGCGTCGAGGTCGAGGTAAACCTGCGCAACTGGTCGGACGACGAGGACTACGAACGCGTTGGGCTGGACGAGAAGAAGACCGACATCCTCGGCGTGGAAGTGCCGCTCGTGCAGGTGCCCATCACGCCCGGCAAGAACATCACCGTGATCGCCGAGGTGATCGCGCTTCACTACCTGGTCAAGGTGTACGGCGGCTACTCGCCCGCCGAGAAACTCAACCAGCACATGCTCGAGGTGATGAAGCGCAAGAGCGCCACGCGAGCGTGGGTGCGGGAAGACACCGAGTGACCACCCCGGAGCCGGAAGCCTCCTCGCCGACGCCGCGCGTGCCGGCGTTGATCGTGACGCACGCGGACCTGGGCCAGGCGTTGGTGCGCGCAGCCGAGAGCGTGGTGGGTCCGTTCCCGGACGTCACGCTGTTGTCCAACGAAGGGCTGTCGCGCGCCGACCTCGAGGACGCGATCGAGGCGAGCGTGCATGGCTGGACTGGCGGCGGGCTGCTGCTCACGGACTTCTGGGGTGGTTCGTGCCACACGTGCGGGGCTTCGGCCGCGCGGCGGCACGGCGAGGTGGTCATCGTGACCGGTGTGAACCTGCCGCTGCTGCTCGACTACCTCCACAATCGCGACCGGCTTGCCGCGGGCCCGCTGGCGGAGCGGTTGCAACAGAAGGGCCGGGACAGCATCCGCGTCCAGCGCGGCATCACCGCATGAGCTGGGTCCTGCACCGGATCGACGACCGACTCATCCATGGCCAGGTCCTGGTCGCATGGGGCGCGCGCCTGGACCCCGCCCGCATCTGGGTGGTGGATGACGGGGTGGCCGCGAGCGACTGGGAAGGGGTGTTGTTCCGCGAGGCGGCTCCCGGCATCGACGTGCGCGTGATGAACGTGGCCGAGGCGGCGGCCGGGCATGCGACGGAAGCCGCGGCGGCGGGCGCGTCGTTCCTGCTGGTGCGCGATCTCGGCACCGCGCGCCGCCTCACCGAGGCGGGTGCGAGCGTGCGCGAGTGGAACGTGGGCGGACTCCACTACGCACCCGGCAAGGACAAGGTCAACGACTACGTGTACCTGGACGCGGTGGACCGCGCCGACGCCAAGGCATTGCTCCAGCGGGGCGCCTCGCTGGCGGTGCAGGACGTGCCGGCTTCGCGGCCCGAGGCGCTCACCGCGCTCGACCCGGCGCTCACGGCCTCATGAAGGGTCCGCTGCTCGGCACCCTGCTTGCGGGCGGCCTCGCCGCGCTCGATGCCACGCCCGTGGCGCAGACGCTCGCCTCGCAGCCACTCGTCACCGCCACCTTGCTCGGCATGCTGTGGGGCGACTGGCCCACGGCACTCGCGGTGGGCACCGTGTTGCAGATCCTCGCGGCGAGCACGCTGCCGATCGGCGCGCGCACGCCCGAGGACTACGCCGTGGGCGGCGTGGCCGGCACGGGCGTGGCGCTGATGCTGGCGTCACAGGCGCCGTTCGAGCACATGCGGCAGGCCTCGGCGCTGGTCGGCGTCATGACGGGCATGGCGGCGGCCACGCTGAGCGTGCCGGTGCTGCGCTGGCAACGACGCTCGAACGAGGGCCTCGCGCGCTGGTGCGAGAGTGCATTGCGCGCGGGCCGCGAGAGCGCGCTGTCGCAGGCCCAGTGGGCCGCCGTGGCGCTGGCGTTCTCGCTCGGGCTCGTGTCGTGCGTGGTTTGGCTGGCGCTCGCGCACTGGGGCGCGCCGTTCGTGGAACGCGAGTCGCTGCGGTTGGCGGGCGCATGGCACCTGCTCCAGCCGCTGTGGCTGGGATTCGGTTTCGCGCAACTGCTGCACGCGTTCGTGCAGCGACGGCTCGAGCGTGCCGGCGTGTTCGCGGCGGCGCTGATCGGCGCATGGCTCGTGATCGTGGCGGGCTCGCCATGAGCCGGCGATTGAATGGCGCCACGCTGTTCGCGATGGCGCTGCGCTCGAACCTGCTGCAGGCGGCGTGGAACTTCGAGCGCCAACAGGGGCTCGGCTGGGCGCACGCGTTCCTGCCCGCGCTCCGCCGCCTCTATCCGGATCGGGCGGAGCGACTCGAGCGGCTGGCCGAGCACACCGCCTACTTCAATACCCAGCCCACGCTGGCGTCCATCGCGCTGGGTGCGGCCGCGCGCCTCGAGGAGGATCGCGCCTCGGGCGCGGGCGGCGACGCGGCGAGCATGGCGCGGCTCAAGTCGGCGCTCGGTTCCACGCTCGCCGCGCTCGGCGATCGGCTGTTCTGGTTCACACTGCGGCCGTTCGCCGCTTCGCTCGGGGTGTTGCTGGCGATGGCGTATCCGCAGCACGCATGGGGCGCCGCCGCGCTGTGGTGCGTGTACGCCGTGCCGCACCTGGCGCTGCGCTTCGGCGGCGTGGGCTGGGGCTACGCGGCCGGACCCGGGCTGCTGTCGGGCGCGTTTCGCGAGCGGCTCGAATCCGCGATGCGCTGGCTCGCCGTGCTCGGCTGCGTCGTCCTCGGCGTGGCGCTCGCGTGGGCGCTCGCACCCGGAGGCGAGCCCCGTCCAATCGCGGTACAGTGCGCGCTCGCTGGCGGGCTCGGCCTGGGCCTGCTCACGGCGCAGCGCGCGCGACCCTCACCCACGCGCTGGGCGCTCGCCCTCGGCATCCTCGGCCTCGGTCTGGCCTGGCGGAACCACGGATAGTTCGGAGGAGTCAGTGGCGGAAATCGAGTTGCTCATTCGCAATCAGCTCGGTCTGCATGCGCGGGCGTGCGCCCTGTTCGTCAAGACGGCGTCGCGCTATCGCTCCGAGGTGCTGGTGGCGCGCGACGACCTGCAAGTGAATGGCAAGAGCATCATGGGCGTCATGATGTTGGCCGCCGAGGAAGGCGCCACCATCGTCGTGAGCGCCGATGGCCCCGACGAAGGAGAAGTGCTGGCGGCGCTTCAGGAATTGGTGGACGGGAAGTTCGGGGGGGAGCCGTGATCCTCAACGGCATCGCCGCCTCACCCGGCGTGGCCGTGGGGCCGGTGTTCCGGCTGGAACCCGAGGAGCTCGCCGTGCGCGAGTCCGAGATCGAGGCCGCTGGCCTCGAGACCGAGGTCGCCTCGTTCCGCGCCGCGCTCGAGGCGTCGCGCCGCGACCTTACCGCGATTCGGGACGGCATCGCGGCCGAACTGGGAGAGAACGAAGCGCGCATCTACGACGCGCACCTGCTGATCCTCGACGACCCCGAGATGATCTCGGCCGTCGAGAAGGGCGTGCGCGAACGCCATCGGAACGCGGCCTCGGTGTTCCAGGACGTGATGGGCTCGGTCGCCGCGCACTTCGAGAACCTCGACGACGAATACCTGCGCGAACGGCGCAGCGACATCCTCGATTGCGAGCGCCGCGTGCTGCGGCACCTGCTGGGCGTGGGCCGGGGCACGTTCGCGGAGCTCCGCCAGCCCGCGATCATCGTGGCGCACGACCTGGGGCCGAGCGAGGTCGCGATGCTGCCGCGCGACCGCGTGCTCGCGTTCGTGCTCGAGGTGGGTGGGCGCACCTCGCACGGCGCCATCGTGGCGCGCGGGCGCGGCATCCCGGCGGTGGTGAGCGTGCGCGGCGCACTCCAGGCGGTGAAAGTCGGCGATCTCGCGGCGGTGGACGGCTTCTCCGGCGCGCTCGAGGTGAACCCCGATGAGGCGCGCGCCGCCCATTACCGGCGGCGCCTCGAGCGGCTGCGGCTGCAGATGGGCTCGCTCCAGATCATGCTCGACCAGCCCGCCGTCACGTTGGACGGCCGGCGCATCGAGCTGGGTGCCAACCTCGAGCTGCCGAGTGACGTGCCGCAGGTGCTCGAGGCGGGCGCGGACGGCATCGGGCTCTTCCGCACCGAGTTCTTTTATTTGAACCGCGTGGACCTGCCCTCGGAGCAGGAGCAGTACGAGGCCTACCGCGACGTGACCGAGCGCATGGCCGGACGGCCCGTGATCTTCCGCAGTATGGACCTGGGCGGCGACAAGGTGGCGTCGTATCTCGGCATGACCCACGAGACCAACCCGTTTCTGGGATTGCGCGGCATCCGGCTGGCGCTGGCGAGCCCCGAGATGTTCCGCACGCAGATGCGCGCCATCTACCGCGCGTCGGCGCATGGCCGCGTGCGCCTCATGTTTCCCATGGTGTCGAGCGTCGAGGAGCTGCTGCGCACGCTCGAACTGCGCGACCAGGTGCTTGGCGATCTGGCCCGGCAGGGCGTGCCGCATGACCCGCACGTCGAGACCGGCATCATGATCGAGACGCCGAGTGCGGTGTGGATGGCTGACGCGCTCGCGCGTCACGCACAGTTCTTCTCGATCGGTTCCAACGACCTGATCCAGTACACGCTCGCCATGGACCGCGACAACGAGCGCCTGGCTCACCTCTACGAACCACTCGACCCGAGCGTGCTCCGGAGTATCCGGCACACGGTGGATTGCGCGCATGCCGCCGGTCGCTGGGTGGGCGTGTGCGGCGAGATGGCGGGCGACCCGCACACCGCCGCGCTGCTGGTGGGGCTCGGGGTGGACGAGCTGTCGGTGTCGTGCTACGACCTGCCGCGCGTGAAGGCGGCCATCCGCTCCATCCGGTACGACGCGGCGCGCGAGGTGGCGGAAGCCGCCCTCGCCTGCCCCTCGGCGGCGCCGGTGCGCGCGCTCGTGCGCGAGCGGTTTGACGCGCTCATGCCCAGCTACCTGGCGTTCGAGCGCGAACCCGCGGGCGACGACGCGCCACCGCCGGCCGCAACGCCGGGGGACGCCGCCCGGCGGAAGTCATGAGCGCGCCCGACTCGCTCGAGCCCCCGTACGGCGACCGCGACCCGCGCGGTATGGCGGCCCTGGTCGAGGCGCTGCCGGAGCACATCGAGCAGGCACTCGAGCGCGTGGCGGCGGAACCCTGGCGGTCGCCCGTGCGCGAGCCGTCGCTGCTCGCGTTCGGCGGCATGGGTGGTTCGGCCATCGTCGGCAAGCTCACGGCGTCGGCGTATGCCGACCGCTGCCCGCGCCCGTTCCTGGTGGTGAGGGGTTATCGCTGGCCCGCCTGGGTGGGCCGCGACGCGCTCGCGGTGTTGAGCAGCAACTCGGGGAACACGGAGGAGACGCTGTCGCTGGCGCACGAAGCGGAACGTCGTGGCGTGCCGGCCGCGGCGCTCTCGTCCGGCGGCGCGCTCGCGGAGCTGGCGCTCGCCCGGGGCTGGCCACTCCACCGCTTGCCGGCTGGCATGCCGCCGCGTGCGGCGCTCTTCCACGGCTGGGTGCCACTCACCACGCTGCTCGCCGAGCTGGGTTGGATCGAGGACCCGGTGCTGGCATGGCGCGAGGCGGCACGCCTGCTGCGCGATCGCCGGCGGGAACTGGGGGTGGACGCACCCGAGGCGGCGAACCCGGCCAAGCAGTTGGCACGAGCCCTAAAGGGGCGGCAGATCCAGCTCTGTTCTGGCGCCGGGGCCATGGCCGCGGTGGCCACGCGCTGGCGGCAGCAGCTCAACGAAAATGCTAAGGTGTTCGCCCATTCCGCAGTGGTGCCCGAGCACAATCACAACGAGATCGTGGGCTGGCAGGTCGCAGGACCGGCCACGCGAGCGATCTCGCTGCTGGTGTTGCGGGATGGCGAGGATCCCGCCGAGGTCTCGGCGCGGCTGGACCTCGTGGCAGAGGTGGCGGCGCGCCAGGGTGCGGCCGTTCACCAGGTCCGATCCCAGGGCGAGAGCCGGCTGGCGAGGCTCGCATCCCTGGTGCAGTTCGGCGATTCCCTGAGTCTCTACATGGCGTTGCTCGGCGGGGTGGATCCCACCGACATCGCGAGCATCGACGAGTTCAAGCGCCGCCTGGCGGAACGCAGCAGCGACCGCTAGCGACCACACGGCGTGCCGGATGCAGCCGCTCCGCGCCGCTCAAGCCCAGGAGAAGCCATGGCTTCGCGTCACCTGTTCACGTCGGAGTCCGTCACCGAAGGCCACCCGGACAAGATCGCCGACCAGATCTCGGACGCCGTCTTGGACGCCATGCTGGCGCAGGACCGCACCAGCCGCGTGGCGTGCGAGACCATGGTGACCACCGGCCTCGCGGTGGTGGCGGGCGAGATCACGACCAAGGCCTACGTGGAGATCCCAAGGCTCGTGCGGGAGGTGATCCGCGGCATCGGTTACGACGACGCGGCCTATGGCTTCGACTGCCACACCTGTGCGGTGACCACCACCATCGACCAGCAGTCGCCCGACATCGCCATGGGTGTGAACACCGGCGGCGCCGGCGACCAGGGCCTCATGTTCGGCTACGCCTGCAACGAGACGTCCGAGCTCATGCCGCTGCCCATCATGCTGGCGCACAAGATCGCCATGCGGCTCGCCCGCGTGCGCAAGACCGGCCTCGTGGACTACCTGCGCCCCGACGGCAAGACGCAGGTCACGGTGGAGTACGAAGGCGGCCGGCCGTCGCGCATCGACACCGTGGTGCTCAGCACGCAGCACGCCGATACGGTGGGCCAGAAGCGCATCAAGGCCGACATGGTGAAGCACGTGATCCTGCCGCTGTTGCCGAAGCGGCTGCTCAAGGGCAAGCCGGTCAAGTTCCACGTCAACCCCACCGGCAACTTCGTGATCGGCGGGCCCATGGGCGATTGCGGCCTCACCGGTCGCAAGATCATCGTGGACACCTACGGCGGCATGAGACGACACGGCGGTGGCGCGTTCTCGGGCAAGGACCCGAGCAAGGTGGACCGCTCGGCCTGCTACGCCGCGCGCTGGGTGGCGAAGAACCTGGTGGCCTCGGGCCTGTGCGACCGCTGCGAGGTGCAGATCGCCTACGCGATCGGCGTGCCCGAGCCTGTCAGCATCATGGTGGACAGTAAGG
>CAYQNV010000170.1:0-5412 GCA_964418975.1 uncultured bacterium
AAGGACGTGCGGATCGTGAACCTGAGCCTGCTGAACACCGACTGGTATATACGCCAGCTTCGCGACGAAGAGCCCAAGGTGCCCATCGCGCTCGACGACCGCACCATCGACATGCTCGGCGCGGGCGCGTTCCAGGACGATCAGGGCCGCATCATCTACACGAACGAGTTCATGGTGCACCACATGTTGGAGCAGACCAAGCGCGACAGCGGCTGGGTCAAGCAGCCGTACTTCGCGGTGACCGTGCCGAACGACTTCGGCTACGGCCCGTACTTCCGCCAGGAAGGCATCGTGCAGCAGGTGATGCCCGACAGTCTGCAGGGCGGCTTCGATGAACCCGCCACGCGCAAGGCGCTGTACGAGACGTTCCGCTATCGCGGCCTCGTCACGCCGAATGGCTCGTGGGACGAGAAGGTGTTCAAGGACGAGAACGCGCAGAACCTTTCGAAGAACTACGCGTTCGCGCACATGCAGCTGGCGCTCCACTACCGCCGCGTTCGCGACTACCCGCGCGCCATCGCCGAGATGGAGCGTGTGGAGCGGATGTTCCCCGAGTGGGTCGAGATCCAGTTGCCGCTGGGGCCCATCTACCTTTCGGCCGGCGACACGCTCAAGGCGTGGGAGTTCTACGACCGCTTGGCCGCGCGCGTGCCGATGAGCGCCGAGGCGCAGTACTACCAGGGCGCGGCGCTCGCTTATCGCGGCCGCGAGCCCGAGGCCATCGACGCGTTCCGCCGCTCGCGCCAGCTGGACCCGAACTATCCCTACCCTTATTTCGACGAGTTCGCGACGCTGTGGGGGTTGGGGCAGCGCGAGGCCGCCGTGCAGGTCATGCAGAAGTGGGTGGACCTGCACCCGGATGACGAAGAGGGCAAGGCCCGGCTGCAGGAAGCGCGCCTCCGCCTGGGGCAGGGGAGCGGCACGTCGCCACTGGGCACGCCCCCGCCGGGGCTCAACCCATGAGGGAGCGCCGATCATGACGCACGCACTCGTGACGGGAAGTGCCGGCTTTATCGGTTCCTCGCTCACCGACCGGCTGCTCGCGGACGGCGTGAAGGTGACCGGCGTGGACGCGTTCACCGACTACTACGATCCCGCGCTCAAACGCCGGAATCTCGAGGGCGCCGCGAAGCACCCCGCGTTCACGCTGCTCGAGCTGGATCTCGGCACCGCCGACCTGTCGCGCCTGCCCGAGGTGGACGTGGTGTTCCACCAGGCCGCGCAACCGGGGGTGCGGGCGTCGTGGGGCAAGGAGTTTGCGACCTATACGCAGCAAAACGTACTCGCCACGCAGCGACTGCTCGAGCGCTACAAGCAGTCGAAGCTCGAGCGCTTCGTCTATGCCTCGTCGTCGAGTGTTTACGGCGACGCCGAGAGCTACCCGACCAGCGAGGCGATGCTGCCGCGCCCGTTCTCGCCCTACGGCGTGACCAAGCTGGCGGGCGAACATCTCGTGTTGCTCTACGGACGGAACTTCGGGCTGCCTGTGGCGGCGCTGCGTTACTTCACGGTGTATGGCCCGCGCCAGCGACCAGACATGGCGTTCCATCGCTTCTGCCGGGCCATGCTCGCCGGCGAGCCGATCACGGTATATGGCGACGGTCGCCAGTCACGCGACTTCACGTTCGTGTCCGACGCGATCGAGGCGAACGTGCGCGCGTGGAGACGCGCGGCCCCCCAAGGCGTCTACAACATCGGCGGCGGTTCGCAGGTCGAAGTGCTGGAAGCCATCGCCATGCTGGAGAAGAGCTTGGGGCTCAAGGCTCAAGTGAGCTTTGAAGCGCGTCCCGTGGGCGATCCGTTACGCACGCGGGCCGACGCCACGCGCCTCGCCGCCGAGTTGGGCTACGCGACCACGGTGGGCATCGCGGACGGCCTGGCCGCCGAGGCGGAGTGGGCACGCACGCTCTACGGACGGGTTCGGTGAACGACCGGCGGGACTCCGCGACCGACGGCCCACGGCTGTCGATTGTCGTGCCCGCGTACAACGAAGTTGAGAGCCTTCCCGAGCTGCATCGCGAACTCACCGCCTCGCTCGAGTCACTCGGCATGAGCTGGGAGATCGTCTACGTGGACGACGGCTCGCGCGACGGCACCGACCGCGTGCTCGAGTCGCTGTGCCTGGAGGAGCCGCGTGCGCGCGGCATCCTGCTGTCGCGGAACTTCGGCAAGAGTGCCGCGCTCGCCACGGCGTTCAAGGCCGTGCGTGGCGAGTTCGTGTGCACCTTGGACGCCGATCTCCAGGACGACCCGCACGAACTGCCGCGCCTGTTTGCGGCGCTCGACCAGGGGCTCGATCTGGTATCGGGCTGGAAGGTGAAGCGGCTGGACCCGGTTACGAAGCGCTGGCCGAGCAAGCTGTTCAACGCCGTCACCAGCCTGGTGGCGGGCGTGCGGCTGCACGACTTCAACTGCGGCTACAAGCTCTACCGCCGCGAGGTGGTGGACGCGCTCGAGGTGTACGGCGAGCTGCACCGCTTCTTGCCGGCGCTCGCTCACTGGCGTGGCTTCCGCGTGGGGGAGCTGGGCGTGAATCACCGTGCGCGCCGCTACGGCCAGTCCAAGTTCGGCGCGTCGCGCTTCGTGAACGGCTTCCTCGACCTGCTGACCGCCGCGTTCATCTCCACGTCAGCGCTCAAGCCACTGCACGTGTTCGGCCGCATCGGGCTGCTGTTCTTCCTGGTGGGCCTGGGGCTGGCGGTGTGGTTCGTGGCGCAGTGGCTGCACGGCGATCCGCTGCGCGTGCGACCGCTCATGCTGTTCGGCGCGGCGAGCGTGCTGCTCGGCATCCAGTTCATCCTGATGGGGCTCCTGGGCGAGATGATCGCGCACCAATCCGCACGCGACGACTACCCGGTGCGTCGCCGGTTCAACTTCGAGCACTCATGAAGGCGTTCGTCCTGGCCGGCGGACTCGGCACGCGGCTGCGGCCCCGCTTCGGCGACCTGCCCAAGCCGCTCGCGCCCATCGGCGGCCGCCCGTTCCTGGCGCGACAGCTGGAGTGGCTGGCGGGCTGCGGCATTCGGCGGGCGGTGATCCTCGCCGGCCACGGCGCGGAGTCGATGCGCGGGGAACTCGGCACACACACGGCCGGTGTGGCGCTCGACTGGTCGGTCGAGGAGCAGCCGCTCGGCACCGGGGGAGCGCTCCGCCTGGCCGCGAGCTTCGTGGACGGGCCAGCGCTGGTGGTGAACGGCGACACGCTCGCCGAGGGCGACCCGTGGGCGCTCGAGCGCGACCGCTGGGAGGTGGGCGCCATGGGCGCGGTGGCGCTCTATCAGGTGCCGGACGCGCGCGCCCGCGGCCGCGTCGAAACCGGCGAGGACGGTCGCATCGGGCGCTTCGTGGAAAAGGACGAGCGCTGGACCGGACCCGCGTGGGTGAACGGCGGCGTGTACGCGTTCCAGCCCACGCTGTGGCGCGAGCTCCCCGAGGGCGTGTCCTCGCTCGAGCGCGACGTGCTGCCGCGGCTCGCGGCGCGTGGCGCGTTGCACGGGCGGCGCTGCACCGGGCGCTTCTGGGACATCGGCACGCCCGAGGACTGGGAACGGGCGGAACGGGAGTTGGCGCGATGAAGGCGGCGATTCGCTACTACCGCGCGCGTGCGCCGCTCCGGCTGTCGTTCTGCGGCGGCGGCACCGACGTCTCGCCCTATCCCGAGGAGCACGGCGGCTGCGTGCTGTCGGCAACCATCAACCACTACGCCTACGCCTCGCTGCGTCCGCGACGCGACCCGCGACTCACGCTCGCCTCGCTCGACTACGACGTTGTGGCCAAGTACGAGCACGCGCGCCGGGTCAAGATCGACGGCACGCTCGACCTGTTGAAGGCCGCGATCAAGGCGCTCAAGGTGCGCCGCGGCGCCGACCTGTGGACGCACTCCGACGCGCCGCCCGGCTCGGGGCTCGGGGCGTCTAGCACGCTGATGGTGGCGCTGCTCGCGGTGCTGCGCGAGTGGTTGAAGCTCGACCTGTCGCCCTACGAACTGGCGGAGCTGGCGTATCGCGTGGAGCGCGTGGACTTGAAGCTCGCCGGCGGACGCCAGGACCAGTACGCCGCCTCGTTCGGGGGCTTCAACTACATCGAGTTCGGGCGCGACGACACCGTGGTGACGCCGCTGCGACTGCGGCGCGACACGCTGGAGGAGTTGGAATACCGCCTGCTGCTCTGCTACATGGGCCAGACGCGCCAGAGCGCGCACATCATCGAGCGGCAGACGAAGAGCTACCAGAGCGGGCGCTCGGCCACCGTGCGGGGACTGCACGCGCTCAAGCGCCAGACGGCCGAGATGAAGCGCGCGCTGCTGCTCGGGCACGTGGACGGCTTCGGTGAGTTGCTGCACGAGGCGTGGATGCACAAGAAGAAGCTGGCCGAAGGCATCTCCACGCCGCACGTGGACAAGATGTACGCCGTGGCCCGCCGTGAGGGCGCGCTCGGCGGCAAGATGACCGGTGCGGGTGGCGGCGGCTACTTCCTGTTCCTCACGCGCTTCGACCGGCGCCACCGCGTGGCCGCGGCGCTCGAGAAGCTGGGCGGGCAGGTGGTGCCGTTCCAGTTCGAGCCGCGCGGTGTGCAGACGTGGCCGGTGGCGCGCGAGCGCTGAGCCGCCGACCATGACCACCCCGGCCGCACCCGGCGCGAAGCCGCGCCGCATAGGGCTCGTGGGCCCGCTGCACCCGTGGCGCGGCGGGCTCGCGCAGTACCTGCAACTGCTGGGCGAGTCGCTCGAGGCGCGGGCCGATGTGCGTGCGGTCACGTTCACGCGCCAGTACCCAAGCTTTCTTTTCCCGGGCACGAGCCAGTTGGATCCCGGCGCGCCGCGGCCCCGGTTCCCGACCGAGGCGCTGCTCGACTCGATCGACCCATGGAGCTGGCGTCGCACGGCGACACACCTCGAGCGCTTCGCCCCGGGCGCAGTCATCCTCAAGTGGTGGATGCCGTTCTTCGCGCCGGCGTTCGCTTCGTCGGTGGGTCCGCTGCGCCGCCGCGGAACTCGCGTGGTGCTGGTGTGCGACAATCTCATCGCGCACGAGCCGCGCTTCTACGACCGCGCCTTCACGGACTGGATGATGCGCAACTCCGACGGCTACCTGGTGATGAGTGAAGCGGTGGAGCGCGACCTCGACACGCTCAAGCCGGGCGCGCCGCGCCGTCGCGTGCCGCACCCGTTCTACGCCCAGTTCGACCGCGGGCGCTGGACGCGTGAGCGTGCGCGCGAGTCGCTCTCGCTCTCGGGTGACGTGGCGCTGTTCTTCGGCTACGTGCGGCATTACAAAGGTCTCGACACACTGCTCACGGCGTGGAAGCAGGTGCGCGCGGAACGGCCTGGCGCCACGCTGGTGGTGGCGGGCGAGTTCTACGAGCGGCCCGAGGCGTACGAGGCACTCGCGCGCGAGGCCGGCGGCGTGCGAC
>CAYQNV010000171.1:0-46483 GCA_964418975.1 uncultured bacterium
AGCGTGTCGTCCTGCGACGAGGTGAACACCGCCCCCTTCGCCCGCAATCCACCGCTACCGCCTGCTCCCACCCGCATTAGCTCCCCGGGCGTGAACTTGAGCACCGTGTGGTCCGCGATCGTCAGCACCGGGCCTCCCGCCCCTCCGACAGTGATCGCGTTTCCATCCAGGATGTAGCAGAAGCCTGGACTCGGCTGACTTAGGGTGGCGCTGTTGGTGATTGCAGTTCCCCGCAGCTTAATAGCATTGAACTTCCCGTCCGCGCGTGGAACAAAGCTGTTGTCCGCGAACATGCTCGCGACCTGAGATACGGCGCCGTAGACGGGATGTGTACCAAAGTTCTGAATAGTGATGCCGGACAAGGTGACCGATGCCGCTAAGCCCAGTGTGATTCCGCTCCACTCAGTGAAAGCGGGCGTGACGTCGAACGTCGTGGGATCGAGCGCGGTACCCGACGCTTGGAGCCCACCATTCACCACGAGCGACACGCCGCCCCCGATCCTGACGAGGGTTCCTGGCTGAATGGTCAGGGTCACGCCGAGGGGGATGGTGAACGTCAAGCCAGAGGAGGGCTCGATACGATACTCCGTGTCGGGCGGAATCCCGGTTGGACCCCAGGTCGCATTCGCCGCAAGGCTGGTCGAGGTGACTACGGTCACAGCGTGCGCGCCCACCGGTCCGAACAGCGTGAGCAGTGCGACGTAGGCGAGAACGAGTTGGGCCGAGTGCACGATTCACCCCCGGGATGGGTGCGAGTCAACGCTCTTCGCAAAGGTGGAGCATCCGGGGGGACGCGCAATGATAGGCGATGCTGATTGACCATGCCAGCAATAGCTGTATCTGTGGCTCAACGAGAATCTGGCGACCGAGCGCGAATGCAGCAGGACTCTACTTCGAACCGGCACTGTCCACGACTAAGGCAAGCAGGTGCCCCGCTCCACAGCCCCGCCCGAGCATTCTCCCAAGCTTCCCCACCGCCCTCGCGCGGTGCGAGATCCCGTTCTTCTCGGCGTTCGAGAGCTCGGCGTAGGTGCGCGTCTCGCCCCCGGGCACGAACACCGGGTCGTAGCCAAAGCCATTGTCGCCCCGCGGTGACTGGGTGATCACGCCTTCCAGCACGCCCTCGGCGTGCAGTTCGCGGCCGTCGGGCCACGCCGCCACGCACACGGTGCGAAAGCGCGCGGTGCGCCGCGCCGCCGGAACGCCCTCCAGCTCGCGCAACAGTTTCGCCACGTTCGAGGCGTAGGTTGCGCCCGGGCCGGCGTAGCGAGCGGCGTACACGCCGGGCGCGCCGTCCAACGCATCAACCTCGAGGCCGGTGTCGTCGGCGAGCGCGGGCAGCCCGGTGAGCGCCACCGCGGCGCGCGCCTTGAGGAGCGCGTTCGCCAGCAGCGTGGCGCCGGTCTCCTCGGGCGGCTCGGCGCCGGGCCAATCGGCGAGCGACACCAGTTCCACGCCCGGCAGATCGAGCAGCGCATGCAGTTCGTCCGCCTTGTGGCGGTTGAACGTCGCGACGACAAAGCGCGAGGCCTCCGGCCTCGTAGCTTGTTTGTTCCGGGCCTCCGGCCCGGACGTGTCTCCCGCGCGAGTCACTCCGGCAGCAGTCCCGATCCGGCGAGCATCTTGCGTTGGTGCGTGGTCACGCGCTTGATGCCGACTCTCGCCAGGCGGATCAAGTTGCGCAGCTCGACGTCATCGAACGTGGCGCGCTCGCCGGTGCCCTGTACCTCGATGAAGCGGCCCTTGCCGGCCATGATCACGTTCATGTCCACGTCGGCGGACGAATCCTCCACATAGTCCAGGTCGAGGCAGGCGTGCCCCTGCACCAGGCCCTCCGAGACGGCGGCCACGGAGTCGTTGAACGGCGGACGCGCAAGCTGGTTCTTGTTGGAGAGCCACACGAACGCATCGTGCAGCGCCACCAGCGCGCCGTTGATGGCCGCGGTGCGCGTGCCGCCGTCGGCCTCGAGCACGTCGCAGTCGAGCGTGATGGTGCGCTCGCCGAACGCCGTCAAGTCGGTGACCGCGCGCAGCGACCGCCCGATCAGCCGCTGGATCTCCTGCGCGCGGCCGCCGGTCTGGCTCGAACGCGGCGTGCGGTCGCCGGTGGCGCGCGGCAGCATGGCATACTCGGCGGTGACCCAGCCCTTGCCCTGGTTGCGCAACCAGCCGGGCACGCGGTCCTCCACGCTCGCCGTGCACAGCACGCGCGTGCGGCCCATGCTCACCAGCGCCGAGCCCTCGGCATACGACGACACGCCGCGTTCGACCTTGAACGCGCGCAACTGGCGCGGTTGGCGTCCGTCGTGGCGTTGAAACGCCATCGCTTCGGGCACGCGGGATTCGTGTTCGCGAATGGCTGCGGGCTTGCGGGTCACGGGGCCACTCCGGGCGGAACGGAAGGATCCGAGGCGTGCGTGCGCTCGAACCACGGCAGATCGGTCTGGTCCACCACGCTCACCTTGGGCAGCCCCCGACCGAGAAACGATTCGGCGACGCGTGCGAAGCTCCGGCGGCGGGGCTCGTCGCTCAAGTAGAAATGATGCTGCGGGGCGGGTCCACCCGCGGGTGCCAGGAGCCCGCGCGCGGCCAGAAGTTCGGCGGTGGCGTGCGCGGCCTCGGCGCCTGAGTCCACCAGCTTGACGCTGGCGCCCATGGCGGCGCGCAGCAACGGTGCCAGCAGCGGGTAGTGCGTGCAGCCGAGGATCATGCTGTCCAAGTCGGCGGCTTTCAGCTCGGCCAGGTACTCCTCCGCCACGAGCTTCGTCACCGAGTGGTCGAGCCAGCCCTCCTCCACCAGCGGCACGAACAGCGGGCAGGCGCGCTGTTGCACCACCGCGCGTGGCGCGAGCTGCGCGATCGCCTCGGTGTAGGCATTGCTGCCCACGGTGGCGAGCGTGCCCACCACGCCGATGCGCCCGCGCGGGCTCGCGGCCACCGCGGCGCGCGCCGCGGGCTCGATCACGCCGATCACCGGCACGCCGAAGCGTTCGCGCAGCGCTTCCAGCGCGTGGCTCGACGCGGTGTTGCACGCGACCACCACGCACTTGACGTGCTGGCGCACGAGGAACGACGCGATCTCCACCGAGAATCGCGTGATCGTGTCTTTCGATTTGTTGCCGTAGGGCAGCCGCGCGGTGTCGCCGAAATACACCACCGACTCGCGCGGCAGCCGTGCGAACAGCTCGCGCACCGTCGTGAGCCCGCCGATGCCGGAGTCGAACACGCCGATGGGGCGCGGGTCGCCATTCAAGGACACGTGTTCCTCCTGCTCAGGGCCAGTCGTCGGGGTCCAGCGGTTGGTCGAGCGGAAAGTGGCCGCCCAGTGACTCGAGCGCCGCGCCATTGCACACGACTCGGATGCGCTTCGCTTCCGGCACGTTCGCCGCGATCGTGCGCACGAGCGAGCCGATCGCCAGCTCCTCGGCGCGCGCCCCGCCCCGGAAACCTTGCCGGAACGGGCGCGAAAGGTCGAGCGTCAAGAGCCCCGCGTCGTCCAGGTAGGCGTGCAGCAGCTCGCTGCCCGGGGGCAACGTGCGCACACCGCCCTGGCGTGGGCCCTGCTCGAGCGCGGCCACGAGCGCCGCCACGCGCGGGTGCAACCCGTTCACCTCAGCGAGCTCGCGCGCCTCGCCCGCCAAGCTGTCGCCATCCGGGCTGGCGAACCACAGGCTGGCCGAGCGGAGTGAGCTGGTGGTGGAATCGGAGAATGCCGCGAGCAGCGACTCGCCGGGCGAGCGCTCGAACCAACTGCGGGCCGCGAGTGCCGCGCCGATGAGGATCACACCGATCAGGATCAGGCGTCGCACGAGATCACTCGTTCCGCTGCCAGGCCAGCACGCCGTCGGTGATGGCGCGGGCGAGGGTACGGATGCCGTCCGGCGACAGCAGTCGGGCGCGCTCCTCGGGATTGGAGAGCGAGCCGCATTCGAGCAGTACGCCGGGCGACTGGACACCCACCAGCGCGAGCGGGAGTCGTTCGCGCACGCTCGCGGGGCCCAAACCGACGCGTTCCAGCGCCGCCGTGATGCTCTCGGCGAGCCCGCGACTCTCGACCGCGCGCTCGAGCGCTACATCGCGCCACGGCAGGAGCGCCACTAGTCCGGTGGCGCGCGCGGCGGATGCCTCGCCGGTCGCGCGCGTGGCAGGCGCACACCACGCCAGCGTGCCGCGGGCGCTGGGGTCGGTGAACGCGCCGAAGTGCAGCGACAGCACGGCGTCGGCGCGGACGCGGTTCGCGGCCTCGGCGCGGGACTCCTGCGACATCGCCCGGTCGTCGCGACGCGTGAGCAGCACGCGGATGCCGCCGCGGCGCTCCAGTTCGTCGGCCACGCGCAGCGCCAGCTCGAGTGCAAGCGACTTCTCCTCCGCGCCCTCGGCCCGCGCGCCGGGCTCGTCACCGCCGTGGCCCGCGTCCAGCACCACCGTGCGCAGCACGCGTGGTCCCCGCGCGCCCTCGGCCGCGAACGCTTCCAGGTCCTCCTCGGCTTCGCGCGCGAGCAACAGCGTGACCCGGCCCGCCGACGCGTCGCGCTCCAGCCGCCAACCCATCGCTGCACCATCCACCGCCACCTCGAATGTCACGCCGCCGGGTGAGCGCGACACGGCGAGGTCGCGCACCAGCCCGTCGTCGGGAAGTGAATCCGGCAGTGCACCCACGAGCGCACCCGCCACGCGCACCCGGAATCGCGCTCGGCTCCGGCCGATCACCGCTGCGGCCCCGGCCCGTTCGCTCGGGATCACCAGCGTCGTGGTGTTGCCGCGGGTCTCCACGCGCGGCTCGCCCACGAACCCGTCCTTCGGGGCGACGCGTAACTGACGCGCGTCGGCGTCGTAGGCGAGTCGCGGCCAGCGATCGTCCTGCGACAGGAGCCGCGCGATCTCCACGGGGATCTGCAGCTCGCCCGCGCGCGGTAGCACCGGTGACGAGAGCCGCACGGTGCGGTCGTCCACGATCACGAACGGATTGTCGGAGGTGAACGTGAGACGATGCTCGCCCGAGCGCAGCACCAACTTGCGCACGTCGGGCCGCCACGAGCGCGAGGCGCCGAGCAGGCGCGCGAGGTCGTTGGCGCCCACCATGGGCACGCCATCCACGTGCGCCACGGGCGCCGAGGGAACACCGAGCCCGGCGGGAACCTGCGCGCGGTCGGCGGTAGGACCCGCCGGGGCCGCGGCGGCGGGGGCGTACGGGAGCGACAGCAGTGCCGCGAGCAAGCCGGCCGCTCGCGTCATTCGCCGCGTCCCACGCGCCGGCGGGCTCGGTCCATCTCGCGGCGTGCGTCGCGCTCGGCGATGGCCTCGCGCTTGTCGTGCGTCTTCTTGCCCTTGGCCACGCCGATCAGGAGCTTGGCGCGCCCCCTCGTGAAGTAGAGCTTGAGCGGGATGAGCGTGTGCCCCTTCTGCTCGATCGCTTTGCGGAGTTTCTCGATCTCGGAGCGATGCGCCAGCAGCTTGCGCTTCCGCACGGGGTCCAGGTTCCAGCGGTTCCCCTGCTCGTAGGGAGGGATGTGCAACTGGTAGACGAACACCTCTCCGCCCTCGATCGTGGCCCACGATTCTTGCAGGCTTGCCTTGCCGTTCCGCAGGCTTTTCACCTCGGTGCCGGCCAGCACGAGTCCGGTCTCGAGTGTGTCGAGGATGGCGTAGTCGTGACGCGCCTTGCGGTTCTGGGCGACCAGACGATCGGCTGAAGCTGAGGCGTCGGTCATGCCCGCGACCCCGGCGACCCGTGTGCGTCCCGGCAATGCGGGCCGGCCAGGCGTTGCCGGGCCGCCCGGCTCGGGCGCGATCGGGTCTTGAGAGGAGGAGTTGGTGGTGCGGAAGGGGGGATTTGAACCCCCACACCCTTGCGGGCGCTAGAACCTGAATCTAGTGCGTCTGCCAGTTCCGCCACTTCCGCACGCAGTCGGGCGGAGCATGCTAGGTCACGAGCGCGGAACCGTCAAAGCCGCCGCACCCGCGCGTGCAGCGCGTTCGAACATGCGCCCTGCTACGCTGGCGCACATGCCTGCCTCGCTCCCGGTGAATCTCCACGAATATGAACCGCTCGCCCGCGCGGCCTTGTCCGAAATGGCATGGGACTACCTGGCCGGCGGCAGCGGCGACGAGCGAACGCTGGCCTGGAATCGCGAGCGCCTGGACGCGACTCGGCTGCTGCCGCGCGTGCTGCGCGACGTCAGCCAACTCGACACACGCGTCTCGCTCTCCGGTGTGGAGTTGCCGTTCCCCGTGCTGCTCGCCCCCACTGGATTCCATCGCCTGTTCCATACCGAGGGTGAGTCGGCCACCGCGCGCGGCGCGGGAGCGGCCGGCGCGCTCTACACGCTGAGCACGGCCGCCACCACCAGCCTCGAGGACATCGCCGCCGTGGCCACCGGGCCGCTGTGGTTCCAGATGTACGTGCAGCGCGACCGCGGCTTCACGCGCGAGCTTGTGCGCCGCGCCGAGGTCGCGGGCTGCAGGGCGCTCATGTTCACGGTGGACACGCCCGTGCTGGGTGCGCGCGATCGCGAAAGCCGCAACCATCTCGAGCTGCCGCCGGGCCTGGAACTCGCGAACCTGCGCGGGATGCCGCTGCCCGCGGCCGGCGGGCCCACGTTCCTGCACGGCCGCACGAACCCGTTCCTGGACCCTTCGCTCACGTGGGAGGCGCTCGACTGGCTCGTGGCCGAGACGCGACTGCCCGTGGTGGTGAAGGGCGTGCTCCGCACCGACGACGCCGTGCGCGCCGTGGATCGCGGCGCCGCGGCGATCGTCGTGAGCAACCACGGTGGCCGCAATCTCGACACCGTCCCCGCCAGCATCGACGCCCTGCCTGCCATCGCCCGTGCGGTCAGCGGCCGCGTGCCGCTGCTCCTGGACGGCGGCATCCGCCGCGGCGTGGACGTGGTGAAGGCGCTCGCCCTGGGTGCGACCGCCGTGATGATCGGCCGGCCCCCTATCTCTGGGCCCTCGCCGCCGCCGGCGCCGAGGGCGTCGAGCACGTCGTGCGAATACTCGTCGACGAGCTCGAGCTGGCGATGGCCCAATGCGGCGCCCAGTCGCTTTCGGAGATCACGAGCGACCTCATCCTCCCGGGCTAGAACCCCCGCAGCGCCGATGCCCCGCCAACGGGGGGGTCCGGGAGGTGTCGATCATGGCCAGCCGCGAGCAGGCCGCAGGCCATGGAGGGCCAGAGGCCGCCCGCGAGCGACAGCTCGGGCCGGCCACGAAGGCCGGCCCGAGCGTTGGCCATGATCGACACCCCCCGGACCCCCAACGTTTGCGACACCAACCGCCGCCGAGGAGCGGGTCTCCCATGGAACGCCCGACCGAGCCGTCGCGTCGCGATTCACGGCGGCTCGGCCCGGGCGCGCGTTTGCTCAGCGCCAGAGCGATTTCACGCGACCCCAGCTGGTCTTCTGTGCGGGCGTGACGCCGCAGTTGTTGGGCGCGCCCGGCGTGGGCGGGCAGCCCGTGCCCGTGGGAAGCGTGCTGCCCGCGTAGGGATTGAGTTGGTCCTCGAGCTTCCACTCGCTGCCGTCGGGCGTGCGGCCCACGGCGCGGTCGGCTGCCGACTCGTGCGGCTTGTAGGCGTACTCGTCCACCAGCACCGTGTCGGGCCCGGTGACCCGCCAGAGCAGCACGCGATCGCCGGTGTTCCCGAGCGACAGCCCGAACACCGGGTGCGACGTGGCACGTTCCCACGCCACCGACATCGTGCCGGTCACCAGCAGCACCGCTCCGGGCGCGAGCGTGCCCGAGAAGCCGAAGCGCGGAATGGAGTCGCCATCGGTGACGAACCACGACGACAGGTCCACGGCGGCAGCACCGCCGTTCACCAGCTCGATCCACTCGTCGTCACGCGAACTGAACGCGCCGCTGCCGTCCCAGTCGGTGGCGGGCGCGGCGAGGATCTCGGACAGCCTCACGTCGGGCGCGGCGGCGGCAGGTACGGCGAACAGCCACAGGGACAAGAACCAGAGCAGTCTCGGAAGGCGCACAGGGCGCTCCTCGCAGGGGGCGGGTGAGCCCGTGAACGGGCGGGGCGTGGCGCGCCGATCGGCGCGTGACGGGCTGCATTGCACGCAGCGTGCCGCGAGCCCGCACATCGACGCAGCAAGCACCTGCCGTGCGTACGGCCGTGAAGCAGCGTCGTGGCGGTGTCCGAGGTGCGCACGCCGGTGACGCGCCCGGGACGCGACGGGCGCGCCGGCGCCTCAGACGCGGGCGCGTGCCGCGAGGAAGGCCTGCATACGTTGCAGACCCTCGCGCAAGTTCTCCTGCGAGTTGGCGTAGGACAGCCGCAGGTAGCCCTCGCCCCCCGCGCCGAATCCCGTGCCGGGCAACGTCACCACGCCCGACTCGTCCAGCAGCCGGTCGGCCAGCTCCACCGAGCTGAGACCGGCGCCCTCGAAGCGTGGGAACGCGTAGAACGCGCCGGCGGGCCGGGCGCACGTCACGCCGGGGATGGCGTTCAGGCCCTCGACCACCACCTCCCGCCGCGCGCGGAACTCCGCCACCATGGCCGCCACTTCGTCCTGCGGGCCGCGAAGCGCCGCCTCGCCCGCCTTCTGGACGAACGTCGCGGTGCACGAGTTGGAGTTGTTCATGAGCGCGCTCATGTGGCGAGCGAGCGGCTCTGGCATGATGCCGAAGCCGAGCCGCCAACCGGTCATGGCGTAGGTTTTGGAGAAGCCGTCCACCACGACGGTGCGCTCGGCCATGCCGGGGAGCGTGGCGATGGACGGGCTCTCGCCCTCGTACACCATGCCCGCATAGATCTCGTCCGACAACACCACGATGTCGTGTCGCTGCGCGAGCTCCGCGAGCGCTTGTAATGTCGCGCGCGGCAGCACGCCCCCGGTGGGGTTGTGCGGCGAGTTCAACACCAACATGCGAGTGCGCGGCGTGATGCGCTGGCGGAGGGCCGCCAGGTCCACGTCGAACCCGCGCTCGGGCACCAGCGGCACCGGCACCACGCGCGCGCCCAGGAACTCGGCGACCGAGGCATACGTTGGAAACGCCGGCGTCGGGATCAAGACCTCGTCGCCCGGCTCGAGCAGGGCGAGCATGGCGAAGAACAGCACCGGCTTGGCGCCCGGCGTGACCACCACGTTCGCCGCCTCGCACGCGATGCCGCGACGCGCGCGCCAGGTGTCGGCGATCAACTTGCGGAACTCGGGAAGGCCGGCGGCCGGGCCGTAGTGGGTATAGCCGGCGGCGAGCGCGGCATCGGCGGCGAGTCGGATGAATGAGGGCGTGTCGAAATCCGGCTCACCGATCCCTAGATGGATGACGCTCCGGCCCTGCGCTTCGAGCGCCTTGCCGCGCGCGAGCATGTCGAACGACGCGGCGGTCGTGAGCCGACCCATGCGCTCGGCGAATCTCATGCTCGCTCTCCTCGTGGGGGGCCGCGGCGTGCGAAGCGAGCCGGGACCGCCGGGACCATTCCACCGTCCACGCGGGCGGCCTCGTGCCGCCGCGCGTGCCGCCCGTGGCCAACGTGAGCCCGAGTCGGATGTTGCCCGCGGCGAGCGGCAGGCGCAGTTCGGCTCGCGTGCGCGTTCCCGCGCCACTCGCGGCCCGAAGCACCAATCGATCGGCCCCGGCTTCCGGCAGGTACAGGCTCTCGCCGCTGCGCGCCCACCACACCGCGTGCGTGACCACGATGCGGCCCGCGAGCGGCACGGCGCGATCGGCTCGCGCCACCACCGCGCGCCGCACGGCGTCGCGGGCGAATGCCCGCGCGCCCCACAGTTCGTGGCGCAGCGCCAGCTTGAGGGTGGACGACCCGCCGCGCCACTCGCACCACCAGCCCTGCCGGGTCCCGGAGGCGCGCGCGCGAGGCGACGGTTCGCGCCGGGGCCCCTGCTGCTCCAGGACACCCATCGCGAACGACGCATGTTGTCCTAGACCCGCATCCACTTCAAGCGCACCACGCGCGCCGGACTGGCCGGCGCGCCATGCCCAGATCGCGCCGAACGCTCGGGCGCGGACGTGGCCCCACTCGCGCGTGGCCGACGCCGCGAGCGCGCGAGCGGGCCCGCTGCGCGCGGGTTCGGCGAGCGAGCGAAACGCCACGAGGCCGCCGCGTACGCGCAGCGTGAGCCGCGTGTCGGCGGCTTCGGTGGCGAGTGCTGCTTCGGCACGCCAGCGACCCGTGGGATCCAGCGCCCATTCGAGCGCACGTCCCGGCAGCTCGAGCGCGAAGCTCCCCTGCCGCTCTTGCCGCGTGGCGAGCACGCCCAACGAGGCCGGCCCCAGCGTCACGCGCGCTCCGGCGAGATTGCGTTTCGCGAAGCGACCGGCGAGCACACCGCCCAACCGGGCATCGAATGCGACACCCGAACCGGAGCGCCCGCGGTAGCGCGCCCGCTCACCGCGGTCCTCGGCAAGCCTCGCCCAGGGCTCGGCCGGACCACCCAGCACCAGGCCGCGGCCCCAGCGCGGTGCGAGCAGGCCCGCGGCGAGCGTGCCGCCCGAGAACGGCGCCTGCACGCGCCCGCCCGCCAGATCGTCATGGCCCTCGCGCAACGTGCCGCGCGCACCGCCGCCCCGGAAGCTCACGCGCTGCGAGCGGCGCGGGGCCGAGCCCGACTGGCTCGCCGCGCCCACCGCCACCTCGAACTCGTCGTCGGCGAGCGAGTCGGCGGCCTCGAGCGTGTAGTCGCCCTCGCCCGCCTCAGGCGGCGGCTCGGGCGACTGAGCACGCGTCGCGCCGGCGCCGAAGCCGAGCAGACTGGCCAGGAGCAGTGCGACCTTCATGGCGAGTCTCGCAATCCCGCACGCCACTCGATCGCGAGCCGGATCGTCTCGCCCAGCGCCGGATGCGCGTCCACGCGCAGGTTGGCCGCGAGCGGCCCCGCGCCCGCGCGAATGCCGGCACTGCCGCGCAGTGGAGCGTCCCGCACCTCGGCCCACGCCACGAGCGGCGTGACGCCGAGACTCGTGCCCAGCGCGCGCTCGCCGTCATCGCCCGCGTTGGGCGCGCGCAGCGTGCACCACACGGCCGTCGCGTCCCCGGCGCGCACGCCCAGCTCGAGCGGGCGAACGAGCGGTGGCGCCTCGCCGCGGGCGAAGATCTGGGGCGCGCTCGCCCACACGCGCACGTTCGCCAGCGGCGTGAGCCACGCGCCCGCGCCCACCTCGAGTCCGGCCGCGGGCGCCACGGCGTAAGCCACGCTCCAGGGCGCATCGCGGTCGCGGCGCGCGATCACTCGGAGCGCCGTCCCAGCACCCGGCCCCGCGCCTCCGACGGCGAGCGCGAGGGTGGTCCAGCCCAGCTCGGGCACGCCGGTCTGCGAGAGCCCGAAGGCCACCCGTACGGCTCGCCAGCCTCCGCCCAGCGCCAGCGAACGCGTCTCCAACTCGCGCAATCCCCACCAGCGCGTGCTCGCGGCCGCGGCCGTGACCCCCGGCGCCTCGGCGGGCAGCGCGCGCTCGAGCATTTCGAACACGCCGCCCGAACCGACCGGGGCCGCTCCGGCCAGGTCCTGGGCGAGCGCGGCGCTCGCGGTCGCCGTACCGGCGAGCACGCCCAACAGCACGCGGGCGAGTACCGCGCGGATCACGGGTGAGCCCCGTCCACACGCAGTGGCGTGACGCGCGTAAACGTGCCGTCGTCGGATTCCGCGCGCAGCACGGCCAAGTAGATGCCGGGCGGCAGCGATCCCAGTGTGACCGGTCGTTCGCCGTGGATGCCCGAGGACACCGGCCCCGCCAACCGGCGCGTGCGATGGCCTTCGAGGTCGTAGAGCTCGAGCGTGACGCGCTCGCTCGGCCACGGCAGCTCCCAGACGAAGTTCACCGTCTCGCCGCCCGCTCGCAGTCGCCGCGGATCGGCGCGAAACCCTCCCGCGACCGGCGCGCTCGGTCGCGGCAGCGCGAGCGGCGTACCGCCCGCGGCAGCACCCGGTCGCCAGCTCTCATCCCGAAGTTCGAGCGTGACGCCCGCGGGAACGCCTTCGGCCGAGTACGCCACGCGCTCGACCGGCACGCCGTCGGCCTCGTTGATCATCACTCGGTCGGCGACGCCGGTGGGGTCGTCGTTGTTGTTGAGCGCCGCCCACGGCGACACGCGCCGCACGCGCGCGGCGTCCAGCGCGGGGCGCGACACGAGCAGCGCCACGGGATCCTGCGCCAGTACGGCGAGGCTCTCGGGCGGCAGCGGCACACCGGACTCCACCGTGCCCGCAGCACCCGAGCGATCGCCCACGCGGAAACGATCGAGCGAAAGCGGCACGACGTCGCGATTGCGTACCTCGATCCACTCGCCTTCGCCGGCGGCGGGATGGAACTGGATCTCGGTCAGCGCCAGGGGCCCGGGCCCGACGCGCACGAACAGTGTGTCGGTGTCATTGGCGGGCGACTCGTCGCCCACGAGCGCCACTCGCGCGACCAGCGCGCCGCGGCCCTCGAGCAGTACCCCCAGCGCGACATCCACGCGAAGCGTCTCTCCCGGGGCGAGTGCGGGGGCGACGACCGACACCGATGTGCCCAGTACGTCGCCTGTCACGCGCAGGCTCGCGTCGTCCAGGCCCCACGCCGTGGCGCCCATGTTGGCGAGCGACAGCTTGAGCGTGGCGGGGCCGTCCGGCTGTGGCTGTTCGGGCTCGAGCACCGCGTGCCGACGGAGCAGCGCCGCATCCACGGTGCGCAGGTTGCGTGTCCCGGGCGAGGGCTCGGCGCCGCGGAAGTCGCCGGCGTTGCTGCCGGTGGCCGCTGCGTCGGGCATACGCGACAGCGATTGCCCCGCGCTCACGTCCGCGGCGGGTGAGCCGCAGTAGTACTCGGTCAAGTCGTGCGCTCCCCAGCCCACCACTTCGGTCGCGCCGTCCGGCCACACCAGACGCAGCGCGTCGGGCCCGTTCTGCAGCTCGAGCGACACGATGGCATCGGGCGGAGGCACGACCTGCGCGCCGCCCACGACGAAGCGGGCGCCGGGCTTCAAGGAGTCGGCCGGGCCGCCTGTCCAGCGCAGTGTCCAGCGGCCGGGCGTTCCGCCATCTCCCGCCTCGAGCCGCACGCCCTGGAGCGACGCCACAGCGTCGCGCGCGTTCCAGATCTCGACGAACTCGTGGCCGGTGTCATCACCCGGGGCGTCATAGTAGACTTCGGTGACAGCCGGATGCAGCGCGGGCGCGCAGGAGAGCGCGGCCGTGAACAGCGACGCGAGCGCGGACATGGCCGCTCCTCGCGGGGGCACGGGTCCAGTGCAGGGGCGCGGAAGGTCCCCGGATCCCGCAAGCGGCGTGCCGGGTGTGCGGGCGCGCGAAATGCGAGGGCACATGCGCCGATCCTTGGTCACTTTGTCGTCACTCGTCCTCGTCGTGGTCTGCGCGGCCTCCGCCCACGCGGCGCTTCGCTCCCCACAGGTGCCGGTCGCCGGAACGGCACTCGCCTCGTTCTTCGTGTCGCAGGGACAGACGATCGATCCCGCGGCCGAGCAGGCCGATGCGCAGACGTTCGCATTCTTGAACGTGGGCATCCCGGTGTCGCTAACGTTCCAGGTCCACGCCAAGCTCGGGAACGCACCGCTCTACGTCTACAACGCCGGCGACCCCGGTTCGCCGCTCTACACCATCTTCCCGGGCTCGGCGTCGACCGGTTGGTTCACGGCGGCGGCGTTCCGCACGAGCCCGGACCGGCTGGTCGTCAACCTGTTCGACGCGCTGGGCTCGCTCCAGGGCACGACGACGTACCTGGGCGTGCAACCGTTCCAGACGGGGCTCGCGGTGGTGAGCCCCGGCAGCACGAAGTTCTCGGAGGACGCGCTCAACACCGGCGGCGCCCGCATCCTGTTCTTCGCCGGCACCGGAGCGCAGACGGGCAACGGCTGGCTATGCGCCGAAGACCAGGACGGCGGCACCGGCGACTTCGCCGACCAGGTGTTCCTGCTCGAATGGTTCGGCACGGTCGAGTCGCTGCACACGACCTGGGGCGGATTGAAGGCACGCTTCCGCTGAGCTGCGCCAACCCCGTCGAGGCCCGGGGTGCGGCGAGGTGCGGCGGTGAGCAGTCGCGAACAGGCCGGAGCCAGGGACTGGCGGAGGCCGTGGTGAGCGACAGCGAAGGTCCTGACAGGAGGTCAGGACCGAGCGATGCTCACCGCCGCACCTCGCCGCACCCCGGGCCGACGACGCCGGTATCCGCTCGCGGCCGTCGGTCTCGCTACATCAACCCGCGGCGCCTCCGCCAGCCCCACTCCACGCTCAACATGGCCACGACCAGCGCGAACGCCCACGGCGATTCCCAGAGTCGCGTGCTCGACGTGCGGGGGCGCACGAGCGTGCGCGCGTCGAGCGATCGCGCCCAGCTCGCGGCGTCCGCGGCGCGGCCGAAGCTGCCGCCACTTGCCGCGGCGATCGCCGCCATGGACGCGCTGTCGGGTTGCGCGCGCAAGGCTTCCAGCGTCCAGCGATCCACCACGAACTCGCCGCGGGCGCGGCCCAGTTCGCGGCCGTCGCGCGTGGCGCGCACGTTTACCTGCCAACGGCCGGGGCCCGGCGAGGGGAGCGTGGCGGTGTAGGCGCCGGGGCCCCCCGGCGTGAACGCGACGCGGCGCGAGGCGCCCCCGGGGCCGCTCAAGTCGGCGCGCACGTCGGCGCCGCTCACCGCCTCGAAGCGCGGGCTCTGTAGCATTGCGTCCAGGCGCACCGGCTCACCGCCCGGCGTGAGCCGGCGCTCGGCGGTCACGCGCAGTGGTTCGCCGTGCACGGGCTCGGCCAGCCAGCGAAGCGTTTTCCGCCACAACCTTCGCCCGCGTTCGCCCGCCAGCTCGTCGGTGCCGTCGAGCGACCAGCGCCAGAACCCGCTGCCATTCACGAGCAGCGCCTGCCCGCGCCCGATCGTGCGCGCCACCCACAGCGGAGGTCCGCCCTCGCGCGCCGCGAGCAGCACGCGGTCGGCGCCGCTCGGGGCGAGGGGTCCCACGTCTGAAAGCGGTGCGGCCTCGCGCCAGGCGCGCGCGCCGCGTGCGGGGTCGTCATCCCACGCCAGCAACTCCGCCCCTGCGGCCTGCGGCTCGGGCGCTACTTGCGCGCCGGATGTGGCGCCCGCTGTGAACGCGAGCTCGCGCGCGAGTTGTCCGCGCGCAAACCGGGCCGCGCCGGGAGCGGGCCCGGCGAGCAGCAGCAGCCCGCCTCCGCCGCGCACGAACGACGCGAGCGCGGCATCGACCGCGGGACCCAGCTCGGCGCCCGAGAGCGCGTCCAGTACCACGACCGATCTTCCGGCCAGGTCCGCGGCCGAGAGCGAACCGGCGCGTGGACGCTCGAGCCCTCGCCACGTGCCGCTCGCCTCGCGCACGCGCGTGTCCAGTTCCACGGTGGAGTCGCCCGCGAGCGAGCGTCGCAGGAACGTGAGGTCCCAGTTGAGCCCGGCCGAGAGCACCAGCACGCCCAGTTTGCCGGGTGCGACCGACACCGCGACGCCGTGCGCGTCGTCGTCCGGCGACGCATCGCCTTCAAGCGGCGCCACGCGCGCGGTCCAGAGCACAAGCCCGGGGCGCGTGGGCACCACGCGCAGTTCGGCCAATGCCTCCGCACCCGGGCCCGGCGCAGGCACGCTGATGCGCGCCAGCTCGCGGCCGCCGTCCTCGAGCCGCACCACGATGGGCGTGCCGCGCTCTTCGTCGCTCACCACGCGCACGCGCACGGGAGTGCCCTCGCCCACGCGTGCCTCACTCGAGGCCTCGACGCCGGCGATGCCGCGGTCCAGGCCCGCGCGCTCGCCCACCAGCAGTGCATGCACCGGCACGCCCAGCGCGCGCGCCGCCGCCACCGGGTCGTCGCCCGCGTTGACGGCGCCATCGGAAAGCAGGATCACGCCATCCGGGCGCCGCTCCACGGGCAGCCTCGCCAGCGCCGCGAGCGCGCTGCCCGGTGCGCTCGCCGAGCGCTCGCCCGCATCGCGCACGCTGTCCGCGAGCAGCGTGGCGGCGAATGCGGCCACCTCGACCTGCGCCCGGCCCCGGAGCGCGGCCCGCAGCTCGCCGAGCGCCTTGTCCGCGGCCGTGTCGCGCGTGACGCCGCCGGTGCGCTCCGGCCGCTCCATACTGAGCGAGCGGTCGCGCAGCACCAGCACGCGCGTTCCCGAGGACGGAAGTGCCCGCTCCAGCACGGGCATGGCGAGCAGCCACACGAGTGCCGCCAGCGCCGCGGCGCGCAACAGCGTGAGCAGGCGGCGAGCGGTGGTCGAGAGCGGCGGCAGGCGGAACGCGTACGCCCACAGCGCCAGCGCCACAAACGCGACCGTCGCGATCCCCAGCCACAGCCACGGAGCATTCGGAGCCAGGTGCAGCGACAGGGCGATCACGGACCGCTCATGACTGGTGCTCGCCGGTGCGCACCGCGCGCTCCTGGTCGGCCAAGCGCAGGCCCTCGAGGATCAATCGGTCCAAGTCCAGGTCGAGCGTGATGTCCTCGCCCTCGGTCATCTCGCCCGGCAGGAAACGGAAGCGGCCGTCGCGCCACAGGATGACGTTGTAGACGATGCGGCGCAGCACTTCGTGCACGGCGTCGGTGACCTGCTCGCGCGAGGCGTCGCCCTGGTCCACGAGCAGTTCGCCGACGCGGCGGCGGGGCTCGTCGCGCTGGCGCTCGAGCGCACGCGCCAGCGCCGGCGGGCTGACCACGCCCTTGTGCAGCAGCAGTTCGCCCGAGCGCACCGACAGCCCGCTCGTGCGTGCGAACACCGGACGGCCGCGCTCGTACCACAGGTCCACGCGCTCCTGTTCGCGCGTGAACTCGAGCCGGCCCGCGGCCTGTGCCAGCTGCAGCAGCTGCAGCACCTCCGACGGGAAGAAGTGCGCGAGGTCGCCCTCGAGCGCGATCGGCCTCATCGAGTGCCCCGGTTCATGCGCGCCATTGCACGTCCCGCACCACCTTGTCCGCCTGGCGCGCCGCACCGGTCAGCAAGCGCAGGTTGTACCAGCCCAGCACGAGCACTTGCAGCACCGTCGCAGACAGCATCACGCCGAGCGCGATCTCGGTGAGCCGCGTGAGCCCCTCGCCCACCGGGCCGCGCACCGCCACGAGCAGCGTGTAAAGCGCCACGAGGCAGGTCATGACCACGCCCGTCATGCGCCCGAACCAGGTCGGGCGGATGCGGATGGGACCCACGAACACATAGAGGCACGTGCCGCCCACGAGCAGGACGGCGTAGCGCAGCACCGCCACCCAGAACACCCACGGGTGGAGCAGCTGCGCCGCGGCCAGCCCGGCGAACGCGGTGAGGTTGAACACGATGTCCACGAGCGGATCGAGCACCGTGCCAAGTTGCGTGGTCTGGCCCCAGCGGCGCGCCAACCAGCCGTCCACCACGTCGGTGAGCGAGGCGAACACGTACACGCCGAACGCCCATGCGAAATGCCGCTCCACCAGGAACACGGCGATGCCGGGCACGAGCGCCACCCGGGCGAGCGTGAGCATGAGCGGCAGGTTGAGGCCCGAGAGACGGTGGCCCTCGTCATCGCGCAAGTGCCCCACGAACAACGACACGAACGTGAACGCCGGCAACATCCACAACGCGGTGTTGAGGAAGAATCGCTCGGCGAGCGAACGGTCCCATGCCAGCGCGATGCCCACGCTGGCGAGGAACGCGGCCGCGAAGTACGCCACCGCCACCGCCCACACGGAGCGGACGGCGTTGGGGTTGGCGAGCCAGTCGGCCCGCACGTGCGCGCCCACCCGGCGGGCGTAACGAAACACGGCCGAAGGCGCGAAGCGGTCCCGACGCAGCTCGACCAGGTATTCTTCTATGAACATGGACGCTCCTGAGGGTTCGAGCGGGGGAGTCTACGTTGCGCGCGCGGTCCACCGCCAGCCACGCGCCTCGCGCGCGGTGGCTGCTCGCACCGGCGCGGCGCTCGGTCGTCGTGGCGTCAGCCGCCGAGGCGAACGCGAGCGAGCGTGACCAGGATCTTGTAGCCCGCCTGCAGCGAACCCGCGAGCGTGCCGGCCACCTTGGAGCGGCCGTGCCGCCGGCGGCGGTAGCTCACGGGCACTTCCACGGTGGGCACGCCGGCTCGCGCGGCGCGCGCCTGCATCTCGACCGTCCAGCCGAAATCGAGGTCGCGCATGCCGAGGGCTTCGAGCGTGACCCAGCGCACGGCGCGGAACGGACCCAGGTCGGTGGCGCGCACGCCCCACAGCAGGCGAAGCAGGCCGGGCGCGAGCCAGTTGCCGAATGCCTGTACGGGCGTGAATGCGCCGGACTCGCGTTTCCCCACGACGCGAGCGCCGATCACCAGGTCCGCCTCGCCCGCCAGGAGCGGAGCCAGCAGCAGCGACAGCTCCCGAGGCTCATCGCTGTGGTCCCCATCCACGAACACCACCGCGTCCGGAGGGGATTCACGCAACCTCGCGAGCCCCGCGAGACACGCGCGGCCATAGCCCGCGACCGGCTCGCTCACGACGACCGCGCCGAGCGAACGCGCCACCCCCGCCGTGCCGTCGCGCGAGCCGTTGTCCACGACCACGACCTGCCGCACCCGCCAGCCCTCCCCCGCGCGCGGCAGGCCGTCGAGCACCAGCGGCAACGCCGCGGCCTCGTCGCGCGCGGGGATCAGGAGGTCAAGCGTCAGCAAGGCTAGCGTCGGTCGCTCTCCTTCGTAGAGCCACGCACCGCCGCCTGAGCCGCGGCAAGCCTCGCGATCGGCACGCGGAACGGCGAGCAGGATACGTAGTCGAGCCCCGTGCGATGGCAGAACTCCACGCTCGCCGGATCGCCGCCGTGCTCGCCGCAGATACCCAGTTTGAGCTCGGGCCGGGCCTTGCGGCCGTTCTTGACCGCCAGTTCCATCAAGGCGCCCACGCCCTCTTGGTCCAGCGACACGAACGGGTCGTGGGCCAGCACCTTCCGCTCCACGTACTCGGGCAGGAACTTGCCCGCGTCGTCGCGCGAGAACCCGAACGCCATCTGCGTCAGGTCGTTCGTCCCGAACGAGAAGAACTCCGCCACGCTGGCGATGCGCTCGGCCGTCACGGCCGCGCGCGGCACCTCGATCATCGTGCCCACCAGGTACTTCACCGTGACGCCCTTGTGCTTCATGGTCGCTTCGGCGACGCGCCGCACGATGCCGGCCTGGTCCGTGAGCTCCTGCACCGTGCCCACGAGCGGGATCATGATCTCGGGGATCACGCTGCCGCCCTTGGCCGTCACCTCGCAGGCCGCTTCGAAGATCGCGCGCGCCTGCATCTCGGTGATCGCCGGGTAGGTGATACCCAGGCGACAGCCGCGGTGGCCGAGCATGGGATTGAACTCGTGCAGCTCTTCCACGCGGCGAAGCAGTTCGGGCATGCCCTTCTTGAGCTGCGCCCCGGTGAGTCGATAGCGCTTCGCCATGTCCTTCTTCTGCGCTGCCGTCGCCCGCGGGAAGCGCGCGATGTCCACCATGAGCTCCTCACGCTTCGGCAGGAACTCGTGCAGCGGCGGATCGAGCGTGCGGATGGTGACGGGGAACCCGTTCATCGCCTTGAATAAGCCGCGGAAGTCGGCGCGTTGGAATGGCAACAGTTTCGCGAGTGCGCCGGTGTAGTCCTTGAGCGGCCCGGCCAGCTCCTTCTTGATCTTCGCGATCTCGACCTTGAGGCCCTTCTGTTCGGACGGCGAAGCCCCGTCGAGCGTCTTCAGTCGCGCGTCGAGCTTGTCTTGAAGCGCCTTCGCGCGCGGCGCCGCCATGATCATGCGCACCACCTGGGGCAGGCGGTCCTCCGCGAAGAACATGTGCTCGGTGCGGCACAGCCCGATGCCCTCGGCGCCGAACGCGCGCGCCTTGATGGCGTCACGCGGCACGTCGGCGTTGGCGCGCACGCCCAGCTTGCGGTGCTTGTCCACGATGGCCATGAACGCGCCGAACTCGCCGGACACCTCCGCTTCGATCGTGGGCACGGCGCCTTGCAGCACGCGGCCGGTCGAACCGTCCAGCGTGATCCAGTCGCCTTCCTTCACCACCACGCCGTCCACGCTCATGCGACGGGCGTGCTCGTCCACGTGCACCGCACCCGCGCCCGACACGCACGGTTTGCCCATACCGCGCGCCACCACGGCCGCGTGCGAGGTCATTCCGCCCGTTGCGGTCAAGATGCCCTGCGCGGCGTCCATGCCGTGGATGTCGTCCGGCGTGGTCTCCTTGCGGATGAGGATCACCTTCTCCTTGCTCGCCCCGCGCTGTGCGGCGGTGTCGGCGTCGAACACCGCCTGGCCCACCGCGGCGCCTGGCGAGGCCGCGAGGCCGGTGGTGAGCAACTTCACCTTGGCCTTGGGGTCCAGTCGCGGGTGCAACAGGTGGTCCAGCGAGTCGGGCTCCACGCGCAGGATCGCCTCCTGCTCGGTGATCAGGCCCTCGCCGATCATCTCCACCGCGATGCGCACAGCGGCCTGCGCGGTGCGCTTGCCGTTGCGGGTCTGCAGCAGGTAGAGCTTGCCCTCTTCGATCGTGAACTCGAAGTCCTGCACATCGCGATAGTGTTGTTCGAGGCGCGAGGTGATCTCGCGCAACTGCCGGTACACGTCCGGCATCTCGCGTTCGAGCCTGGCGATCGGCTGCGGCGTGCGCACGCCCGCCACCACGTCCTCGCCCTGGGCATTCGTCAAGTACTCGCCGTAGAACTGGTGCTCCCCGGTGGACGGATCGCGCGTGAAGCCAACGCCCGTGCCGCTCGTGTCGCCCATGTTGCCGAACACCATGGCCTGCACGTTTACCGCCGTACCGATGTCGTCGGGAATGCCGTTCTGCTTGCGGTAGTAGATGGCGCGGTCGTTGTCCCACGACCGGAACACCGCGTCGCGCGACATCGCGAGCTGCTCGCGCGGATCCTGCGGGAACTCGCGCCCGGAGCGCTTGCGCACGTGGCGCTTGAACTCGAGCGCGAGTTGCTCGATGTCGCCGGCGGTGAGCTCGGTGTCGAGTTGGACTCGGCGGCGCTTCTTGGCGGCGGCGATGAGCGTCTCGAATTCGTGCTTCTCGAAATCCATGACGACCGCGGCGAACATCTGGATGAATCGGCGGTAGCAGTCCCACGCGAACCGCGCATTGCCGGTCTTCGCGGTTAGCCCCTGCACCGAGCGATCGTTGAGTCCCAGGTTCAGGATGGTGTCCATCATCCCGGGCATCGAGAACTTGGCCCCGGAGCGCACCGACACGAGCAGCGGGTCCGCCGCGTCCCCGAGCGTGCGAGCGAGCGTGCGCTCGAGCTGCGCCAGCGCAGCGTCCTGCGCGGCTGGGAACCCTTCCGGCAGCTGGCGGCCGTTCGCGTGATAGTGCCGGCACACCGAAGTGGTGATGGTGAAGCCCGGCGGCACCGGCACGCCCGCATTGGTCATCTCGGCGAGCCCCGCACCCTTGCCGCCCAGCACGTCCTTCATGTCGCCGCGGCCATCCGCGCGCCCGTCGCCGAAAAAGTAGACGAAGCGCTCGCCCGTGGACGGGGTCCCCGGCTGTGCCACGGCGGTCTCGCTCTCGGTGGTGCTCATCGCGCCAGCCTCCCTCTGCTCTCGTCCTCCCGCCTCCGCGCGCCGGGCATCGTGCCCGTCGCGATCGCAGGATCATTCCACTCCACGAACCTGTCCGCGCGCCACGATCGGGCGCCGGAACAACATCGTGTCCACCGGTCCGTTCACCACCAGCCGGCGAAGGATCAGCGAGGATACCTTTTCGCCGTCCAGCTCCCGCACTTCGCGGCGGGGCCACCAGATGCCGTCCACCTGGAGGAACTCCGACCAGCGCCGCCGGTCGCGCCAGGTGCCCTGCGGTGTGCGTACGGACTCCACCATCACGACGCGGCGTGAGGTGGCGTCGAGCGTGAGCCGGGTGCGCAGTCCAAGCCGCGTGGTGAACTCCACGCGCTCGACAGCCTTGCCGTCGAGTTCGGCCTTGCCCTGGGCGGCGACGTCGCTGGCGGGATCGCTGGCGTCGCGCAGAAGGTGTACGACATCGGACTCGAGGATGCCGCGCAGCGAGAACACTTGGGTGCTGTCCGCCGGGACCAGTGTGGCCGAATCGCCGGCCATGGAAAGCGCCCAACCTCGGTCGCCGTCCAGCACCTGTCGGTGTTCGAGCTCGAGGAACCTCGTCGTGAACGCGAGGCGATCCGGGTCCTGCCGCATGTAGCGGCTCTCGCCGGTCAGCTCCCGACCTGCCACGCTCATGCGCAGCTCGCCATCCTGATAGCTCACCTTCGCGGCCTTGAGCCTGACGGCGCCACCGTGCGCCACGACCGCGGCGCCCACCAGTTGTCGACCGCGACGGCGCTGCTCCGGCGAGACCTGGACTCCGACCTGCGTCACGGCAGCCTCGCCCTCGGTCGTGGACAGCGTGTCGATGTGGCCGAGTGCCGCGAGCCGACCCTTCATGCGCCGGGCGGGTCCCGCGAGCAGCAGCGTGACGCCGTCGGCGATTCCACTCACCGCGGTCGCACCCGTGGCGGCGGCGAGTAGCTCTGGCATGGCCGAGAGGTGCGTGGCGGGCAGGCCGGCGGCATCCCCGGCGAGCCACGAGGCCAGCAACTGGCCATGCGACTCCAACGTTAGCGGCCACGACTGCACCGCGCGCTTGCGCGCCCGCTCGAGCGTGGCTCCCGGCACGGGCGCCGCCGAGAACGCGCGGAGCACGCTGCGCAGGCGCGCCGCCACCACACCCGCCGATTCCGGCCGAGCGGTGGCGCTCACTATGAACATGCTGGCCTCGCGCGCGGGCACGAGCGAGACACGCGCACCGGCGGGAAGCGTGCCCGCTTCGAGCACCTCGCGCGCGATGCTCCAGTCGGAGTAGCCCGCTGCGCCGCGACCCGGTGCCAGTACCAGCGCGCGGATCTCGGTGACGGGACTGCCGGGCAGGTCCAGCAACAGGACACCCTTCCTCGGCGTTGCGGCCGTCGGCGTGGGTTCCGGCGCGCGCTTTCCGCCCCAGCGTCCGAACCACTCGGCGGACGAGGCGAATGCGCGCTCGGGGTCGATGTCGCCGGCGATGGCGAGCACGGCGTGGTCTGGCCGCCACCGGTCGCGATGGAACTCGCGCACCTGGTCGCGCGTGGCCCCGAGCAGCACAGTGAGGCTGCCGCGCGACGGATGACCGTAGGGATGCGCGCCGAACAACACCGCGGCCGCGCGCTCGTCGGCGAGCGCGGCGGGATTCTGCGCCTGCACGCCGAGCTGCCCGGCGATCTGCCGCCGCACACCCTGGAAGGCCTCCTCGGAGAACATTGGGTTCACGACCGCGTCACTCATGAGCTCGAGCAGGCTCTCGAACTCCGATACGCGGCAGCCCGCCGCCACCTGCGCCGCATCCCGGCCGACGCTGGTGGCGAAGGTCGCGCCGAGCGTATCCAACTCGGTGGCGAAGTCCTCTGCAGAGCGCGAGGTCGTCCCCTGGCGAAGCAGCTGCGACGTGAGGAACGCGATGCCGGCGTGCCCGGGCGACTCCACCCGGAGCCCTGCCGGCACTTGCAGCTGGGCCTGCACGATCGGCATGCCCGGACGCACGAACACCACCACGCGCATGCCGTTCGGCAGCGTGCGAGCGACGGGCGATGCCACGCGCGGGCCGATCGCGGCGAGCAGCACGAGCGCCAGCCCGGCCGTGAGGAATCGAAGCGCGCGCTTCATCGCGCACCTCCATCGTTCGTGGGCAACATCCACACCGTGGCGCGCCCGGCGTCGGTCATGACGCGCGCCGCCACACGGCGCACGTCCTCGGGAGTGACGCGAGCGAGTGCCTCGAGACGGCCGGCCGCCGCAGCGGCATCGCCGGCGAGCATCTCGGCCTCGCCCAGCGCCTGCGAGCGCTGCCGCGAGGTCTGGAGCGCGAACCCACTCGCAACCCCTACCTGGCGGCGGGCGCGCTCCAGTTCGAACGCCTCGGGGGCGGTGCGCGTCACGCTGGTGGCGACGTCGAGCAGCGTGCGCTCCACCGTCGAGGAGTCCGCGCCAGGCGGCACCACCGCCAACGTCCAGAGCAGCGAGCCGTCCCGCTGCGAGGTGTAACCGGCTTGCGCCGTCACCGCGAGCCGCCAATCCCGCACGAGCGAGCTGGAAAGCCGCGCCTGGGGTCCGCCGCCGAGCCAGGCCGCAAGCAGCTCGAACGCGGCCGCGTCGGGATCGCCGGCGCCCGGGCCGCGCCAGCCCACCAGGCAGAGCCGTGCCGGCGACTCGATGCGATCGGTCGCGCGCGACGCGGGGCGAGGCGAAGGCAGCGTGCCGGCGCTCGGGGCCGTGCCGCGCGGACGACTCTCGAAGCGCGCACGAATGCGACTGAGCGCGCTGTCGGGCTGGAACGCGCCGGTCAACGTGAGCACGGCGCTCACGGGCGCGAATCGCGCGCGCCGCCAGCTCTCCACGTCGGCCGGGGTGAGCGCATCGCTACCCGCCGCGGGGGCTCCGCCGGTCTGCGCGTAGGGATGCCCTGGCCATGCCGCCGACCAAAGTCGCGCGAGGCCGCGCGCGACGGGCGTGCGCTCGGGCCGCGACCGTTCGGCGCGGAGCGCGGCACGCTCCGCCGCCAGCTCGGCCGCGCTCACCGGCGCTCCGGGCATGCGGGCGGCGAGGAAATCAAGCGCCACGTCGAGGGCCTCGGCGGGCACGTTGGCGGAAAAGCTCGTCAAGTCCGGGGTCGCGGTGAGGCTGCCGTTGCCGCCCTCGGCGGTGAGCGGCCCGAGCGGGTCGTCGGAACCGTTCCGGAACGCGAGCCGCGCCGCGATAAGCGCCAGTCCCGCCTGTGCGGGCTTCTCGTGACGCGTACCCGAAGGGAACCACAGCGCGGCGTCGAGACTCATGGCCGTCGAGTCGGGCGCCAGCACCACGCGCATGCCGTTTTTGAGCGTGACGCGCGTGGCCTCGAGAACCGAGGACAAGGTGGGCGGCGCGCACAGGGCCAGCAACAGCACGGGCGCGAGGGTCCTGACGAGTCGCGTCGTGCGTGACCGCGTGGGAATCGGAGTGGGTTTAAGCGAGCGTGGCAGCATCGGCATGGGTTCCGTTCGGGGATCGGCGGGTCAACGCAGCACGACGACGCGTACCGCCTGGCGTCGGCTGGTGCCTTCCAGGGCGAGGAAGTAAAGGCCAGGCACGAGCGTGCGGCCACGCGCGTCGTCGCCCAGCCAGGGGATGGAAACTCGAGCGCCGGGCGCCAGCGTACCCGAGGCCAGGTCGCGCACGCCGCGGCCGGAGGCGTCGTACACGCGCACCCGGTAGCGGGCGGGCGCGGCCTCGATGCCGAGCTCCAGGGTCACACGGGCGGTGGCGCCCGGTCGCATGGGGTTCGGACCGGCGAAGTGCAGCGAGAGTGGGCCTTGCTGCTCCGGCACATCGAGCGAATCGGGCACGTAGCGCAGCGCGGCGAGCCCGTCGGGAATGCCCCAGCCGAGCAGGGTGTCGGGTGCGGCCGCCTGCGAGGCCGTGCGCTTGAGCGCCTCGATGATCCACACCGGCGGCCACGTGGGCCGCGCCTGCATGAGGCAGGCGGCCAGACCCGCCACCAGTGGTGCTGCGAACGAAGTGCCGTCCAGTTGCTCGTAGAGGTTCGGGTCGCCGTCGGCGGCGGCCACGTGCGTGTCCACGCCCTGCGCGGCCAGGTCGGGCTTGATCCGGCCGTCGAACGTGGGGCCCTTGGACGAGAACCCGGCGCGCACGCCGAGCGAGTCCACCGCGGCCACGGTGAGCACGCTGTCGCCGTTCGCGTCGGCCGGCGCGCCCACCTTGCGGCCGACGCGCGCGTTGTTCCCGTGGTTGCCTGCGGACACCACCACGAGGATGCCTTTCGCGGCGGCGATCTCCGCGGCGCGCGTGACGATGGTGGTGTGCCCGTCGAGTTGTTCATAGGAGATGTCCTGGCCGGCGCTGTCCGGGAACAGGTTGTAGCCCAACGACGAGCTGATGATGTCGCAGCCGAGCGAGTCGGCCCATTCGGCGCCCATCGCCCAGTACACCATCTCGATGGGCTTCTCGCTGCCGTCGTCCTCGGTGCGTCCTAGCACCGCGTTGCAGCCCCAGGCCGGGGCGATGTAGCGCCCCGCGGCACGTCCCGCGAGCGCGCTGAGTGTGGCCGTGCCGTGTTCGAAATGCGCGGGCGATTCCAATGTGTCCTGCACCGTCCACACCCCACGGATGAAATCGCGGGCGCGGAACTGTCCCACGGGGATCGGCCGCAGGGATTCGTGCTTGCGGTGGTAGTTGAACCCGTTGTCGAGCACGCACACGCGGATGCCTGAGCCGATATAGCCGGAATCGTGCACGGCCGGGATGTTGAGCCGCGACATCTGGCCGAGCGTGCGGCCGTAGGCCACCTGCGTCGCCGCCGGCAGCGCGAGCCGCGCCGGCGCCGCCGTGCGAGAGAGATCCGAGGACAGGGCCTCGAGCTGAGACTCCTTCTCGCGCGGTTGCGCCAGCTCCACAGGCGCCACGCGGCGCACGAACGGTAGCGCGGCCAGTTCCTCGAGCGCGTGACCACTCGTGCGCACGGCGACGCGGTTGAACCAGCGCGACTGGCCATAGACGGCGAGCCCACGCGCCTCGAGCGCGCGCACATAGGCCGGCTCGAGCGGCAGGTCCAGCCAGTCCACGAGCGGCGTGACCCGTGCGCGCTCGCGCCGCCTGCGCGCTTCGGGCGTGAGCGAGCGAGCCGCCTCGGCGAGGCGAGCGGCGAGGTCCGCGGGGCCCGCCTCTCCCTTGTCGGCGAACTCCACCCACACCGCCACCGCCTGGGCGCCGGGCACCGTGGCCGTCGCGAGCCGCGGGTCGAGGCGAACATGAGCCAGCGTGGCGCGCGTGGCACTCCGCGCGGGCGGGGCCAGCCCGGCAGCTAGCAGCAGCGTCACGGCAAGAAGTAGGGCACGGAAGCTTGGGCGCATATCCCTGATTCTACTACCGTTCGCCGCGTGGTTCAGGCCGGGACGTCACCCGCGACCTCCACGGCCACGTGCGCCTCGAGCCAGCCCACTTCGCGGCCGGCGGCATTGTGGACCGGAGGGCGGCGATGCCGCCCGAGCGGGCCCAGTTCGCCGGGACGGAGTGTTCCGAGCGTGTGAAGTAGCTCGACCGCCGCGGGTCCCATGGCCCGCATGGCGCCGTCCTCGCACTTGAGCGCGAAGCCCAAGCCCTGGGCGGGGTCGGACACCAACAGTAGCCCCTCCGCGCCGCTCTTGGCGAGCACGCGGCCCCCGGTGGCGAGCATGAGTTCGGTGGCCAGGCGGCCGTGACCCTCGACCAACACCGGGTGCGAGGTCATGGCTCGCGCGATGCGTTGCAGCGCCCGGGCGCGCGCATCGCCTCCGTGCGCCATGGCCTCGCCCAGTCGGGCGTAGCCACGCGCCATCGCAGTCAACGGCACGCCGAACACGGGCACGCTGCAGCCGTCCACTCCGGTGAGCACCGAGTCCGGCGGGACGCCACAGCACTCGGCGACCGTGCGCAGCATGAGCTGCTGCAACGGATGATCCGGCTTTTCGTAGCCCTCGACCGGCCAGCGCTCGGCCAGCGCGAACGCGAGCATGCCCGCGTGCTTACCGGAGCAGTTGTTGTAGAGCGAACTGCGCCGCGCGGGATCGCGTCGCACGTCCTCGAGCGACTCCGCATCCTGGGGATCGTGGTAGCCGCACGCGAGGTGGCGCGGTTCCAGGCCGATGCGGTCGAGCAGGCCGCGCACGAGCGACAGGTGTTCGCGACTCCCCGAGTGCGACGCGGCCATGATGGCCAGCTCGGCCTCGCTGCACTCCAGGGTGTCGGCGTGGCTTCGCTCCACGAATGGGAGCAGCTGGAACGGCTTCGCCGCGGAGCGGAACGAGGTCGCGCGCTGGGCGTGCGCGGTCGCGGCGCGCATCGTGCCATCCACCGCAACCGCCGCGCACTGCACACGATGGCGCGATTCCGCGATGTCACCGCGAAGCACGAGCACTTGAGCCTCAAGCCGCATGCGGGTCCCGGTCCCGGAGGAACGAGGGCCCGTGGGCGAGTGCGGGCCCTCGCGGTTCAGCGGATGACGACGAGTCGGTGCTGGAACTGGAACGAGGCGGCTTCCACGCGGTAGATGTAGATTCCGGAAGCCACCAGCTGGCCGGAGGCATTCTTCAAGTCCCAGCGCTCGAAATCCCGCACGTTGTCGATGTGCTTGAGCTCGCGCACCAGGTCCCCCGCCGCCGTATAGATCTTGATGACGGACCGGGACGGCAAGTTGATGAAGTGCACCTCCCCCTGCCCGGGCTGGTCCCACACCTCGCTGCCGCGGTAGGGATTCGGAACCGCGATCACCCGCTCGAGGTTGGCGGCGGGTCCCAGGGTGGGCTCCACGGGTCCGGCGAGGTTGCGGAGCTTGTGGTTCAGGTTCGGGCAGGAGTCGCGGACCGCCCCGGGACAACGCGCGAACGCGTCGAGCGTGTCGGGTAGGAACAGGTCCTCGTAGTCCGGATCGGTGGTGTTCTTGCGTTCGATCGTCACCGAGTACCAGGTGAGGAACCCGTCGTGCGGGCCCGGCGGCGGCACCAGGATGAAGATGGAGTCCCCCGGCGACTGGCAAGGCCCCGCCAACGTTCCCGGCCGGCGGCAGACCTTGCGGTATTGCCCGATGGAGTCCGGATCCACAAACGTGATGATGCTGTCGTTGACGACGGCGTCCAAACACAGATAGGGCAGCTGGTAGGCGAAGTTCGCCACGGCCAGGTCCGGGTTGCCGTCGCCCGTGAGGTCGCCCACGGCGACCGAGTGCGGGTTGGTTCCGGCGGGGATGTCGGACTTTGCGGCGAATCCGCCACTTCCGTCCCCGCGCAGCAGGGACACCGAGCCGTGGGTGAGATTGGCCGTGAGCAGGTCTGGAAACCCATCCCCGGTAACGTCACCGATCGCAACCGAGCGCGGATTCGTTCCGGTCGCAAAATCGGTGCGCGGGATGAATCCGCCGAGCCCGTCCCCGAGGAACACCGAGACGACCGCGGACCCGTCGTTCGCCACCGCCAGATCCGGACGGTTGTCGCCATTCACATCGCCGAGCGCCACCGACCAGGGCGCGAGGCCCGTGGGGAGGTCGGCCCTCGGAGCGAACAAGCCGCCGCCCACGTTGAGGATCACGGACACGGTATTGGAGCCGCGGTTCGTGATGACGATGTCCGGGCGGCTGTCGGCATTCACGTCCGCGAGCGCGAGGGATCGCGGATTGCTGCCCGTCGCGAAGTCGGTGCGCGTGCCAAATAGGCCGCTCTTGGCGGGGGCGAGCCCCAGGAACACCGAGACCGTGGCGGAGCTGTCATTCGTCACCACGATGTCCGGCAGGTTGTCGCCGTTCATGTCGGCGATCGCCACGGCGGACGGTCGGAGCCCCGTCGAGTAGGAGACTGCCGACTTGTACGCGATGCCAAGACTCAGGATCACCGAGATCGTGTTCGATGCCTGGTTCGCGGTGACCATGTCGGCCACCGTGTCGGCGTTGCAGTCCCCTAACGCGAGCGCGACCGGTCCACTCCCGGTCCCGAACTCATTGCCCGACGCGACTCCGCCTGTGGGTCGCCCCAGCATGAGCGACACCGAGTTTGAACCCTGGTTCACCGCCCCCAGGTCCAGCAGGCGGTCCGCCTTGTTCACGGAGGCCATCGCTACGGCGATGGGAGCGACGCCCGTGGCGAGTTCCTCTCTCGCGGCGAAGGTCCCGTCACCGTTCCCGGTCAGCAACGAGAGGGTGGAGGACCGCTGCACTCTCGACTGGCTCCAGGTCAGCTCGCTGCCTGCGTTCAATGAAAAACGTCGGAGCAGGATCGCTCGCGAACTGTCCGGGGAGTTTGTCATGCGGTAGAGGCGATAACCGCCGAAATCGGGGCGCGCCTCCGCGCTGCGGTCGCGCAGGAAGCGCACCGAGATCGCCCGCGCGTGGACGCGGAGACTTTCCGCCAGCGGTGCCCGGAAGCTCCCCACACAGCGGTTGGGGCTGAAGCGCGTGCTGTCCTGCCACACACCCGCACGCGCCCAGATGGGCACATCCGGGAAGTTCGACGCAGCCTGAACAGTGCGCGTCCCGGCGACGGCCATGAAGGCCAGGGCCAGGACGCATGCGGCGGCGCGGAACGCGCCGCCGGATGCGTTATTGGACATGGATCACTCCCGCGTGGTGCCGGTGGACACCACCGCGTTGGCGGTTCGCCTCGCCGGAGAGACGCTGCGCGTTGGCGAGGAACCCCCGCTCCGGTTGAAGGCAGGCGCGAAGGTACCGCGGTCGATGCTCTCGTCCCGCGGTAGGCCCCACAGGTCCTTGAGCACGAAGTCCACCAGGCCGATGCAGTCCTGTCGCGCGTAGTTCCACGGCGCGAAGCCGGTGTGAACGAACCGGTGGGCTTGGTTGCCGTGGTAGTACGTCATGGTCGGGGCGGGCCGCGGAGTGGTTTCCCCCGGCAGCGGACTGGTGAGCAGCACGATGCCACTTGCCATGTACAGCGTGTCCAGCACCGAGGCTTCGCGAACGACTTCGGGGTCGGGGTTCACGTCCTCGAGGATGGAGTTGTTCTCGAGGATGTACTCGCACGGGTAGCTGGAACCGTAGAACAGGCCCGCTTGGCTAGGGAACCGCGTGGGCGGCAGCGGGTCGGGGATCGCGGTCTTCGGCCGCATCTCGACGGGAAGCTTCGAGTACTGGGGCGAGGACAGCGTGTTGTTCGTGTAGCGGAAGTAGTGCGACCAGGCCGGAGCCACGATATATGTAGTGTCGTGTTCCGTGCCATCTCCCCTGCGCGTCTTCACCGTGTTGTCGTAGCGCTTCGTCCGGATGAGCGCTTTGGTGACGGCGACACTCGACCGCCAATGCGCGCCGTCGTACATGATGCGACTCGGTGCGAGCTCGCCGAACTGAGCGGCGCTCGAGAACACCGTGGTCTGGCCCTGGTTGTTGGCGCGTTTGTCGAACAACACCAACGTCGCGTAGGCCACGCCACCGCCCAGGAGCCAAACGCGTCCGCCGAGCTGGGTATAGGCCGCCAGCGTGCTGGCGCGACCGGGACCGCTCATCGCGTAAAGCGCGGTGACCGGACGGATACTCTGATCGAACCCCTCGTTGTTGCCCGCGCCGCGCTCGTCCAGCATCCAGATGAGGTTCTTGTATTGGCCGATAAGCGACAGCAGCACGCCGCGTGCTGGATTCTCATAGCCCAGTCGTGTGCCGAGAGTGTCGTAAGGGTAGCCGGCGAACACGCCGGGTGTGCTGATGACTCCCGTGGCCGGCTCCCGGGTCTCGCGCCAGTTGAAGCCGCCCCGCGCGAAGAAGAACGTGTCGAGCTCGGTCTTGCTCGGCCATGGCAGGGTGTAGTTGAGCAGCGGGCCGCCCAGACGCGCGAACTTGTCCACTTCGAGTCGGGTGTCGTTCACGACCAGCAGGGGTTTGTCGAACGAGGGCGTGACGGCGGTCATCTTGAGGATGCCGAGGCTCTTCTGGGTATTGTTGTCGGCGCACTCCAGGTAGAAGCGGTGGTCGCCGTCCAAGAACGGACGAAGGACCACCCGGTCCGGCATCGTGGGGCTCGGCTGGCTCCAGTGGATGTAGTCGAGGAGCTCGTCGGACCGTGGCGTCTCGTCGTTGATGTTGCCGTCCACCATCCAGCGGAAATACTGGATCCGTGATCCGGGCGAGGGTATCGCGTCCCAGTTCACTTCGATATTCACCTTGGTGGGAATCTCGATCGGGATCTCTCGCAGCGGATCGGTGGAGTAACCGCCGCTCTGGTAGGTGAAGTCGATGAACTGGTTGAAGATGTGGATGCGCGGTCCGTTCGAGCTGGCGAACCCGGCGGTGAGTTGCAGGCAGTTCGAGTAGAGCGAGAAGATGGGCGAATAGGCGCCCGCTTCGTCGAACCCGATGACCACGAACAGGTAGCTCTTGCCCGGCGTGAGGTTCGTGAACTGCACGAACTGCGTGTCGGCGGTGGTGGAGTCCCACCCTGCCCAGGCGGTGGCCGCCTCCTGCTCGCGAAGTGAATCAGGGTTCACGAGGAACACCTGACTCGACAAGGCATCCAGATCGAGCATCTTGTACTTGTACTTGACCGGCTTCTGCGTGAACTGCCCATCGGGGTCGGAGCCCTCCCACTCGATGCGCACGGACGGCGTGACCTGCGCGCGGAGCAGCGCGCTGGGGAGCGGGTTCCGGATGAGCACCGTGGGTGCGATGGTGTAGGCGAAGAACGCGCGTGACTTACGAGCGGACGCGGCCCCGTCGTCGTCCACGGCTTTGATGACGAAGACGTGGTAGTCCGACGCGGTCGGCGGCTCCGTTCCGCGAATGCTGTCGGGGACCGAAGCGCGGAAGAACACGATCTCCTCGTTCCGCTGCGTGCTCACCCAGCAGGTGTCGCCGTTGTTGCACTTCGTGGTGTCGTACACCACCACATTCGGCGGATCGATCGCATACTCGTAGTGGTCCACTCGGCCGTCTGGATCCTCACCCGACCAGTTCACGCGATAGGCGTAGAAGTAGGGATTGCTCCGGTCCGGCGCCACCGGCGCGTTCGTGAGCTCCACCGACGGGGGCTTGTTCGCGAACAGCGCGCCATTGATTTCCTTGCTAGCACAACCGGTCAGGCCGAGCGCGCCCAGTACGAGAAACGCCGTCGCGAGCATCGCGACATGCGGGGACTTCGCCTTCATCGCTGCCTCCTACCACTGTCGTCTGGGGACCCCGGTCGGGGGATCGCCACTTCTTCTCCGATGATCGCCGGTTCCGGGGCCGCGAGGCGACACGCGATATCCGTGTCAACGCAGGTCCCGTAACCCGCGGAACCTTCCCGACCCACGAACGGGCAGGTCGTCGTACCCGGGCTGGCATCGCACGAGGCGCAATCGCACAGGCGGATGCGCACGATGATGTTGCCAGGCGCGATCTTGTTGAGCGGGATCGTGATGTTGATGTTGTTCGCCTGGAAGAAATCGCCTGGAACGATGAAGCAAGTGTCCCGTAGCGTGGCAGCGTCCTTGCCGAGGATGGCGATCTTGCGCCGGAGGATGGGTCCGTACGACGGAGTGCCGCCCACCTTGTTGAAGCCGGCCTGGGGATCGAGCTGGTCCACGTCATCCGCGGGCAGATTGAACGTCGGCGTGCGGGTGAGCAACTGGTTGACCGTGGGTCGGAACGTGGCGTCTCGCCGCAAGCGGGGCGCGCGATTCACGTAGAACGTGAGGATCTTCGAGCGCAGCGCCAAGTCCTGATCGTCGGCGCCGCCGCGCTCGACCCGATCAACGATGCCCACGGCGCCACCCGGCCGCTGGTCGACGCGACGGTCCACGTTGGTGTTGCCGTCCTCGGCCCGGATCTCGGCGAAGGCGCGCCCGGCGGTGGTCATGCCCTGGAAGCCGTTGATGACCGGTTGGTGCTTGACCGACGCGGGATCGAATTCCGGGTAGGTGGTCGTCTCCGACGGCTGGCTCGTCTGCCCCGCGGCGTCGCGGACGGGAACGCGGATCCGGAAGCCGATAGGCGAGCCGTTCGGAGCACCCGGCGTGAGCACCGGCGTTCCCAAAGGGGCATCCAGTTGCGGCACATTCAGGTTCACCCGGACGAAATAGGGCGAATCCCGGTCGAAACCGCCCGCCGGGACCACGACCCAGGAGTTCAGGTGAACGGTGTCGCCTTCCTGTCGGACCCACAGGCGATCATTGTAGATTTCGAAAAACGACTTGCGTTCGGTGCGCAGCGCTGGCATCACCTGCGCGGAGTCGCTACTGAGCATGCTGCCGGGAATCCCTTGAAACGCCGCCCAGCCGACCGCCGAGAAGTCCTGGTACCAGTAGCGCTTGTTGTTGCCATCCGTGATCGTCAGCCAGCCCGCTTGCGGGTCGGTGGGGTCGGGGCCCGCGAACCAGGTGTCGGGGGCGAAGTTCATCTGGAACCAGCGCGTGGCCTCGCCGCGCCAGCCGGACTGGCCGATGGCATGCAAGGTGAAGACCTTGGGGCCGGGATTCACCTTGTCCAGCCCGACGCCCGTGTTGTACGAGACTTGGTGAACCGACGAGTCCACGGTATTGAAGTTGGGTTCGTCGAGCTTGTAGCGGTAGCCGGTGACCACGGTGCTGGGGATGGTGGGTTCGCCATGCCAGCGCACCGAGAGCAACGCGTCCGCCGATACGGTGTCGCGCGGTACCGAATGGGTATTGCTGATCTCGAAGAAGTCCGTGACGAAGTACGTCCTCTCCACCGCCCGCACGCCGCCGCCCGCGATCAGTTCGTACTCGGTGCCCACCGCCTTGAACTCGTCGATGATGGCCTTCGGCGGAAAGCGATCGTAGGAGCTGAACACGAATCGGGCGGGCGTCGGGTCGGGGCGGCCCTTCTCGTCCACAGCGTAAATGAAGAACGCGTGCTGGCGCTCGCTCACTTCCAGGGAGGCGCGGAAGATGAAGATGCTGTCCGTGCGGGTCGTGAACTGATAATCGCGCGCCTTCGGGCCCGGCAGGCTCGGAACCGTCGATACCCCTTCCTGGGGAACGGGCAGCGTCTCGACCACCGCCCAGTAGAAACCACCCACGGTGCCGTCGCGGTCGGTGCCGGCCCAATACATATGGAAGCGGACCGGGATCTTCCCGATCTGCGGGCGGACCGGCAGGTTCAACTCGTCGCGCGTGGTGATCGTGTCCTGCGGCGCGGCCACGATCCAGGTTTCGGGTGGTTGGTTATCGAGCGTCGTAGGTGCGAGCGTCCTGCGACATCCAGCACCGAGAAAAGCTAGAAAAAGGCAAAGGACAGCCCCGACACGTAAGCGCATTCGCGCCCCCCAGCACGCCCAGTCGTTGTGGAAGGAAGTAGCCGGAAGCTAGCAACCCGGCAGCGCAAGCGTCAAGCCGAAATCCGACTACGCTTTGCCCGTTTCCCCCCGCTCCGCTCCCACCCGCCCGGGGGCGCCGAGAGGGCTGCGGGAGCCACGGAGGGCTGGTGTCAGGCTGCGCGCAGATAAAAATCGAAGGGGCCGGGATCGCTCCCAGCCCCTCCGAGTACAGCTCTTTACTGCGTTCCGACTAGTTGTTCAGCACGATGATCCGGCCGGCGTCCTTCTGTACGCTGCTACGCACGAAGTACACGCCGCGAGCCACCTTGCTGCCGCCATCGTCGGTGCCGTCCCACAGAATCGAGTGCTCACCGGCCGGGAAGACGCGATCGGCCAGGTTGCGGATCTTACGACCAGTCACGTCGTAGATCGACACCTGCACACGGCCAGCCTTCGCCACGCCGAAGCGCACGGACGACGTTCCCTGCTTCATGACCGAGTTGCCGATCTTCATGAAGTTCGTGAACGCACGTCCGCTCTGCGGGGTGTCAAGCGTCAGGATCGGCGCACCGGTGATCTGGCAGATACCACCGAACACCTTGTTCAGCATGTAGTAGTAGTACGCGAGACGGCCATTGTCCGTATCGCAGTACCGGCTGAACAGGTGCTCGATCTCGTAGCCACTCGTGACCGCCACCCAGTTGCGGAGCGGCACGGCGGTCTTGACCACGTCTGACACATACGGACCTTCATTACCGACGTCCTCGTAGAACGCGCCCTCGACTGCTTCGGCGAGAGCCGGGTTCCGCTGGAATACGTCGTTCGAGAACGTACAGAAGTTCGAGACGCCGTAGATGTCCAGGTTCGGGGTCAGGCTGGTCGTCGTGAGGATGTCCGCGCAGTCCTGCAGGTTGGCGGCGAGCGACTGGTACGCCGGGCTGCGGAACACGACACCGAGTTTGTCCGTGAGGAACGTGGTGTGCGACGCATCGACGCCGCCCGTCGCCTTCTCGGACTGACCGAAACCGTCGCCCTGAATGAACAGACCGCGCGGCTGCGGCAGACCCGCCGCCGCCGTGAGGTAGTCGTTCAGGAGTCCGATGTCGTTCTGGCTACGGTTCACGAACGGACCGAGGATGCCGGAGTTGAGGTCGCCCGAGAGGATCGCCACGACGCGATAGTAAGCGCGCAGCACCTCGGGGGTGGGACCCGCATACGACTCCTTGCCCGCCGCGAAGCCCATGCCCGCACGATTGGCCAGACGGCTGCCAGGGGCGCCAGCGCTCGTGGTGAGCGATTCGGACGCCTTGACGCCGTACATGTCCCACGTGGTGCCGGGCTGCGAGTTCTGGTTGAACACCGCGGTACCGGTCAGGTCCGAACGAACGTCGAACCCACCCGCCGTGGTGATGTTGGTCGTACCCGCCGCATGCCAACCGTTGTGAGCGCCGTACTTCGCCGCGGCTGTTGCCGAAATGGAATCCATCACCCCCACGAAGCGACCTTCGTTACCACGCCGGTCGTTCAGGTCGATGTAGAGCATGCAGGCCGCACCCGAGCCACCGAACGCGCCGTTCTTCCAGCGATCCGGGAGCACGCCGAACTGCTGCCAGCGATGCTGGTCCGACGAACCCTCACGCCCCTGCGGCGTGATGGCGTTCGTGTCGGGGCACATCGCGTGGCTGAGCAGCGGATCGACTGCGTGCGACTTGCGGTAGAAGTACTGCACGTGCGCACCCGGCGTCAGCAGCCCATCGGGGATGATCTTCGTGAACTCCTTCGTGGTCGCCGAGCCGTCCCAGCCGGTCGTATTCTGCGGAAGCGTTGTGAGCCACGCCGGCACGATGCCGGTGCAGTTCACGTTGTTCAGCGTTGCCGTGCTGGTCGCAGCCTTCGTGGTGTCGATCACGAAGCACTTGAACTTGTTCACGCCTAGTGTCAGGAACTTCGGATCGTCCTCGTGGATGCAGGTCATGTAGCCATTGGGATTGACCACGATGCCCGTGCCCGTGGGAACCGCGCCGCCGACCGGGAAGATGTTCAGCTGCGTGGTGTCCATGCGACAGCTGTTCCACACCAGGTGATTCCAGCTGGCACCGTGCGGACCGGACGAGACAGCACCCGCATCCGCCAAGTACTGGCCCCAGAACGACGCGTCGCCGGAAACGGCAGCCGCGCCCTGGTTGGTGGGAACTTGCAGCAGCGTACCGCTCGGCTGTCCGCCGGGCAGCATGTTGCGACCCGCCGCGATCTCGTAGTTGCCCGGACCGGGGAGGATGCGGAACACGAGGTCCACACGCACCGCCCTGTACGTCGAGTCATCACCCGCACTAATGTCGACGGTCGCATCGCCCGCGACGACAACAGAAGAGTCGCCGGGGATGTCGAACCGCAGGGCGTTGCCGGTCGCCTGAGCGATGTTGATGCCGGTACGGATGAGACCGGTCGTGGTGTCGAACGCGGCGGTGCCGGGCAGGCCAGCCGTCTCGTTCTTCGGGAACGTGTCGTTCGCCAACTGCCAGATGTCCGTGGCGACGGCACCCAGGTTGATAGCCGAGGTTGCGCTCGCCTGGATGGGCCCGGCGGCGTCCACGAACGCCACGGTGGCGTTGTCGAAGTAACCACCCGCGTTCGAGTTGCAGCCGAGCGAGATGGCGAAACGGAAGCACTGCTGCTGGTGACCGAGGAAGATGCGCAACGAATCGGGGATACCGCCGGCGCGCGACGTGCGCAACGGCGTGAGGTTATCCGCGAAGCCTTCCAGGTCGGTGAAGCACTGCGGCTCGGGGTTGAAGACGATGAAGCCGGGGAAGTTCGGCTGGCCCCAGACCTCGGCGCCATTCACCTGCTGTGCCGGATAGCACATCGAGCCGAAGATCCACGTCTCGCCCGAGAAGAACAGATTGAACATGCCAGCGTACATGTCGTACCACTGGATGATGTCTTCGGTGGCAACGCGGATTTCCGATGAGATGCCCATCGAGTTCGCCGCGCCCAAGGGACCCGGGACGAGGTTGATCGTGGGCGACATCACCGTCTGCGAAATCTCACGTAAGGCGGTGAACCGCGAGTCGCCGGCGTTCTCGCCGTCGTCGTGGTTACCCACCGTCAACACCAGTCCGCCGATATTGCAGTTGCGGGACGGTGAGGTGGGAGGACCGCACAGGTCATCGTAGGTGAGGTTCGACAGCGCCTCGACGTGGATGTACTCGCCCGGCGGCTTGCCCGTCGAGCGCCACACATCCGTCGTCGCCAACGCCGGCGGCAGCGGGAATCGGTTGTCGATCGCGTGCACGCCGCTCTGCTCCGTACCCTCGAAGTTGCCGATCACCACCGCGCCGGAGCCGGTGTCGACCGTCACGTCATCGATGAGAACGGCGCCACGGCCGAACGAGGTGTAACCCGAGGCGCGCGAATCGGAATCCGCGAATCCACGGTTCGTCTTGCAGCGGAACGCGAGGCGCACATTGCCCGCCACACCGCCGAGGACGCTGCTGATCGTCGCCGCGGGCACCACGATCCCACCCGAAGTCGGCGTCGCAGCCAGCGTGTCCGCCGGATTGTCGCCCGTCTTCGCGAAGATCTCGTAGTAGTTATTACCCGCGCCGAACACCTTCAAGACTTCCGAGAACCAGCGGCGCTGCTTGTCGTACACCGCGCGCGTGACGCCGTCCGAGTACACGCAAGCCGCGTCGTTGACCGGCGCGCCCACGTACACCATGAACGAGTCTTGAGGCGCATTCGCACCCGCCGCCGAGCTCGAGATGAAGTTGCCGGCAGTCACGGCGAGCGGGTCGCCATGGAACCAGCCCGTACGCGTAGCCGCAGCCGTACCGATGCTGGTCGACATGCGCGTGCGGTAGTTGAACGACACCGTCAGCGACTGCGCCGGCGTCATCGGGATGTCACGGTAGAGGATCTGGTCGATCTGGTCCGGGTATCCCGGGAAGCGGTTGGCGGAACCGCCGCCGGCCGCGCCCTGCGCGGCGTCGTGCAGACCCCAGACCGCGAACTGGTTGAACGGCTGGCCCGTGACTGCGTCCATCACGCTGAGATCCGCATGCTGACGCAGGCCGCACCAAGCCGAACGCGTTCCGTTGAGCGGCGACCAGCCAACAGCGTTGCCGGCGTTGTTGCCCGGATCGCTGTGCCAGATGCCGACCACGCCGAACGTGCGCTTCGCAGCCGCGTTCTGGCTGAGAACGTAGTTGGCGACGTTGCCGTGATCCAGGGCCCACCACGGGCGATTGTCGTCGGTGAGCGTGAGACCGCCGGTCGAGTTGAACTGGCGGTGCATCGGCCACCAACCATGCAGCGAATCCGCGACCTGGATGCCGACCGAGTTGTCCCAGTCCCACATCGCGTTTTCGGGGTCGGCGATACCCGGCAGGAAGTGCCCGGTGTAGATGTTCCAGTAATTGTCCGCCGCCAAGTGATTGGTGTGGGACTTGCCGACGTACACGGTGTCGGGGTCATGGCTCGACACGCCCAGGCGGGCGGCGCGCGAACCCATGAGCTGCTTGGCCATCTTGGCATTCACCAACTTGAGCCCGACATCGTCGGACTGGGCGAACGCGCTGGTGACCAACATCGCGGCTGCTCCGATCAGGAGCAGGAGCGCGACGAACGGCTTCTTCATGTGACTACCTCCATCGTCGCAATGCATGGGCAATGCGAAGTCTTCCGAGGACAGATTGCGAGCGAGGTGTCGCCAAAACGAATCACCGACGGACGCTCGACGTTAGAGAGCATTCCGACGGTTCTGGCTGCACGACCGAGTCACTACCCCCCTTTCCGCTGTTCGGCGTGCTCATTAGGCAGTTCAGAGCAAGACGAACCCATGGTGTGCGATATCTCGTCGTGAGTGCCTCGTGCGAGCGACCGCTGCCAGTCGACACGCGAGACGAAGCACCGCGGAACTGTGAGGTGCGATGAGGGGCGGAGGAGACGATCCCCGGACCCCAGCACGAGACAAAGGCTAGGCGTGGTTCAGGTATCTGTCAATCCGTTTTTTCCCATATGACAAGTCAGGAGCCGGCTTCCAAGCCACGGTTTGACAACAATCTGCCGGGCCCGCCGAGCCCATGGCGGGCCTCGTTCAGACCCCTCGGACAGTCGCTCGGAACGCCTCGACGGCCGCCGTCGAAATCGCGTGGAGGCTCGCGCCGGTGCGATCGGCCGCCTCGAGCACGGATTCGTACTCCGGAACGGGCCGCTCGGTCCCCTCTGGGAGAACGGCAACCTTCACCAGCACTGGCCCGAACTCCGTCTCGACCTGCAAGACACGTCTTGGCAACTCGATGCGGCGTTCTTCCCGCATGCGCACACCCAGCGTCGACGTGTCTCGCAGGATGGTCTCGGCGAGGTGGTGGGCATCCGCCGGCTCGCACACGACCACCAACCACAGTCCGCTCCTGCCCTTCTTCATCGTGACGGGCGCGACCATCGCATCCAACGCACCCAGCGCGAGTAACCGTCGCATCGCGGCGGCCACGAACTGCGGGTTGTCGTCGTCCACGGCGGTCTCGAGCACGGCCACGGTCCGCCCGGCGACGGCGGCCGACGACCGCTCCCCGATGAGAAGGCGGAGGATGTTGGGGTGGGCGGGGAAGTCACGAGTCCCCGCGCCCGTGCCGATCGCCGCCAGCCGGAATGCCGGAGGGTCGCCCCACGATTCGGCAAGCGTCATGAGGAGTGCCGCTCCCGTGGGGGTCACGAGCTCGGCCTCGACCGGACCACCGTAGACGGGCGCGCCGCGCAGCAGCAGTGCGGTGGCCGGAGCCGGCACCGGGATGCGGCCGTGCTGGGAATCCACGAAACCTCGCCCCAACGGCAGCGGCGAGGCACTCACCGTGCGCACGCCGAGGGACTCCAGCCCGAGTAACGCCCCGGTGATGTCCACGATGGCGTCCACGGCGCCCACCTCGTGGAAGTGCACCTTCGCTACGGTGCTGCCGTGCACCTCGGCCTCCGCTTCGGCCAGTTTGAGGAACACGGCCTTGGCGCGCTCGCGTACCGTCGCAGGCAGGTCGGCCTGGTCGAGGATGCCCACGATGTGGTGCAGGTGGCGATGCGGCTGCCGCTCCTCGGAGCGAACGTCCACATGGATCGCGGCGAACGGGCCGCGCCGCACCGACGTCACCTCGATCGTGACGCCCTCGAGACCCAGTCGGGCCGGCAGCGCCCGCAGCTCATCCGCGGACCAGCCGGCCGAGACCAGCGCGGCGAGCGTCATGTCGCCGGCGACTCCCGAGACACAGTCGAAATGGGCGTGCTTCATCGGCGTGCTCCCGCTCCTGTATTGATGAGGTGCGCGGCGTAGCCGGCACCGAAGCCATTGTCCACGTTGACCACCGTCACCCCGGCGGCACACGAGTTGAGCATGGCAAGGAGCGGCGCCAGGCCGCGCAGGTGCGAACCGTAGCCGACGCTGGTGGGCACGGCGATCAGCGGTCGGTCGGTGAGTCCGCCCACCACGCTCGGCAGCGCTCCTTCGAGCCCGGCCACCACCACCAGCACGCGCGCGCCCCGGAGCCGCCGGGAGTGGGCCAGCAGGCGATGCAGCCCCGCCACGCCCACGTCGGCGATGAGTTCGGCGCGGCTCCCCAGCGTGCGCGCGGTGACGAGTGCTTCCTCGGCCACCGGCAGGTCCGCCGTGCCGGCGCACAGCACCAGCACCCGGCCGCGCGGCCGGACCCGGACCCCGACCCCGACCCCGACCCGCCTTTGGCGGGTGCCCGGGCGGGTGCCCGGGCGGGTGCCCGCTTGGCGTCGGAGCACCACGCAGCGCGCCCGCTCATGCACCTCGGCCGCCGGAAACGCCGCGGCCAGCTCCGAGCGCCCCTCGCTGTCCACGCGCGTGGCGAGCACCACACCGTGCCGGGCGTGCAGTCGCCGCACGATCGCCACCAGTTGGGCGGGCGTCTTTCCTTGCCCGAACACCACCTCGGGGAAGCCGACGCGCAGTGCGCGCTGGTGGTCGAGCGCGGCGAACTCGAGCTGTTCGAGCGGCGCCTCGCGGATGCGACGCGCGGCCTGCGCCAGGGTGACGCTGCCGCGCCGGACCTCGCGCAGCAGCGTGGCCAGCTCAGCCGGACGCACGCGGCGACTCGAGGGGCAGGCTGGCCAGGTCGCCCAGGTAGGCGTGTAGCAAATCGGTCATCTCCGTGGCCGTGCGCGTGCGGTTCACCTGTTCGCGCACGCGGGCGCTACTCGGCAGGCCCTTGATGTACCAGGCCACGTGCTTGCGCATCTCGCGCGCCGCGTGCTCCGAGCCCACCGACTCGACCAGCATCGCCAGATGCCGCACGCCGGCCTCGAGCCGTTCGGTGGCGCTGGGTGGCGGCAGCGACTCACCGCGCTCGACCAGCGCCCGGATGCGGCGGAACACCCACGGATCGCCGAATGCGGCACGCCCCAGCATGACGCCGTCGCAGCCGGTCTCCCGCAGCATGCGCACCGCGTCGGCCGCGTCGCGCACGTCGCCGTTGCCGATGACCGGGATGCCCACCGCGAGCTTGGCCTCGCCGATCATGTCCCAGTGAGCGCTCCCCTCGAATTTCTCGGAGCGCGTCCGGGCGTGGATGGCCACCGCCTGCGCGCCGGCGCCTTCGAGCGTGCGGCACACCTCCACGACGTTGCGCGAGTTCCCGTCCCAGCCGAGACGCACCTTGGCCGTGACCGGCAGTGGCGTGGCGCGGGACATGGACTCGACGATCGCCGCGATGCGCGGCACGTCCTGCAGCAACGCCGCCCCGGCGCAGCGGTTGACCACCTTGCGCACGGGGCAGCCCATATTGATGTCGATCAGGTCGGGGCGCCGCTCCGGAGGCAGGTCCGACAGCACGCGCGCCGCGTCGGCCATGGTGGCCGGATCCGAGCCGAACAACTGGATGCCGATAGGGCGCTCCATCGCATCGAACGCGCAGTACTCGAACGTGAGTTGACTGCCGCGCACGAGCCCGTCGGACGAGACCATCTCGGTGTACACCGCCGAGGCGCCCTGCTCGCGCGCCAGCCGACGGAACGGTGAGTCGGACACGCCGGCGAGCGGCGCCAGGACGAACGGCGAGTCCATGGTGACGTGACCGATGGTGAAGGGTTTCGGGGGGTGCAGCTCCTGCGGCCGTGCGCTCTCCGCACGGGCTGTCGCGGGTGCGGGCGTCGCGAACGCCCGCTCGGTCACGCCCGGCCTCCACGCACATCGCGGCGCGGCATCGAGTCCCGTCGCCGCGCCCAGTCCGTGACGTCCGCGAAATCACGCACGGCGGTGTGCGGTACGCCTTCGGCCCGGCACCACTCGAGCAGCGAGCCACGCGCCAGCACCACATCGGCCTCGAGCGCGCCGTGGCGGTCGCTGGCGCCGTCGCCCACCAGCACCGTGTGGTAGCCGCGACTCCGGAAGCGGCGCACGTGCTGAGCCTTGCAGTTGCCGCAAGCTTCGCAGGCGGGGTCCGCGAACGGGAACGCGGGTGCCACGCCACCGTCGTCCAGGAATGCCAGGCTGTTGGCGGCCCACGGCAGGTCGGCCAGTCCGGCGCGGGCGAGTTGGTCGCGCACGTAGAAGTCGAATCCTTCGCTCACCACCATCACGGCCTCGCCCTGTCCGACGACGTCGTGCACGAACGGCACGAACGTCGGATCCAGCGCGAAGCCGCGCGTGAACGCGAGCGCCTCGACCGCGGACGCGCGCACGCGCGCGCACTGCGCCCGGGTGAGTTCGCGATGGCCCAGCCGGCCGGCCCGCCAGTCCGCGAGCTCCGGAACGTGCGACGCCTCACCGCCCAAGGAGAAATGCTCCGCGAATGCCGCGCCGATGTCGCGCGGCGAGATGGTGCCGTCGAAGTCACACAGGTACGCGGTCGGCATGTCAGCGGCGCACGTCCCCCGCGCCGGGGAGCTTGACGCCCGCGGCCGCGAAGACACCACGCGCGTCACGGGCGCGCCGCACCACTTCGAGGGCGCGCTGGTAGACCGGATCATGCGCGAGCGCCGCTCTCGCGGCCCTGGCCATGCCCCCCGGCTGGCGCGTGACGTCTCGCAGCCGCGTCGCGGACGAGTCGGCGGTCACCTGCACATCGGGCGCCAGCCCCCCCTCGCTTCGCACGACGCGGCCGAGCGCGGTGCGGAATGCGCGCGCGCGCGCGCTGTCGGGCCGGGGTGTTTCGACGCCCTCGTCCATGCCGATGCCTTCCTCGTCGAGCGTCGAGTGGCGTTCGCGGTGGATCGATCGGCCGCTCGGCGTGCGGTAGCGCGACACCGTGAGCTGGAGCGCGCCCATGCCGGTCCGGAGCGGGTAGATCTGCTGCGACACGCCCTTGCCGAACGTGGTGTCTCCCACGAGCACCGCACGGTCGTGGTCCTGGAGCGCACCGGCCACGATCTCGGAAGCCGAAGCGCTGCCGCCATCCACCAGCACCGCGAGCGGCCAGGTGAGCTCGGGGCGCGCACGCGACGCGTCGTAGCGCTGGTCGCTGCCCGCCGCACGCCCCTCGGTGCTCGCCACGCGCACGCCGTGCGGCAGGAACTGGCTCGCCACGGCGATGGCCTCCTCCAGCGTCCCGCCCGGGTTGCCGCGCAGGTCGAGCAACAGGGCGTGCGCACCCTGCGCGCGCAGCGTATCGCACGCCGCGGCCACGTCCGCGCTCGCGCGCTCCGAGAAGTGCGCGAGCCGCAGGTAGCCCACACCGGGTTCGGCCAGGAACGCGTACGGCACGTTCTTCACCGTGACTCGGCGGCGCATCAAGCTGATCTCGCGCTCGGACTCGTCGCGCGCCACCGTCACGTTCACCGTCGTGCCCGACGGGCCGCGCAGGCGCGCGCCCATCTCGTCGGGCGTCAGCCCGAACGTGGAGCGGCCGTCCACCTTGGTGATCACATCGCCCGGCTCGAGCCCTGCGTCCCACGCCGGCGAACCTTCGATCGGCGCGATGAGCACGGGCCAGCCGCTCCTCTGGTCCACGGAGGCGCCGATGCCGTCGAACGCGCCCCGGATGACGCCGCGCGTCGCACGGAACTCTTCGGCGTCGAGATAGCGCGACCAGGGGTCGAGTCCGTGCGCCACACCGCGCATGGCGCCGGTCACGAGCTTGCCCGGGTCCACCGGGTCCACGTAGTTCGCTTGCACCGTCTGGAGCACCTCGACGAACAGGTCGAGGCCGGAGTAGAGCCCGCGCGCCGCCTGGCCCCCACCTGCCCACCAGCCGAGTACAAACAACGCACCGAGGACGGCACCCAACACCACGCGACGACGCATCGAGACTCCTCCTGGACCCGCCGGGCCTGCGGCGGGACGCCCGCGCGAGCAGCGGCCAAAACAGGCAGCGACTATATCACGCCGCTCCGGGTCCGCTGGCCGGATCGCGGAGCGGCACGGTGCGCCGTCAGGCGCGCCGGGGTGTGGCGTGCATTCGCGCCGAGACCGCCGCCCAGACCTGCTCGGCGAGTACCTCCGGAGCGAGCGAGGCGTCGAGCACGACGAAGCGTCCGGACTCGGCCCGTGCCAGTTCGAGGTAGCGATCGCGCACGCGCGAGTGAAACGTCTCGGACTCGAGGTCCAGTCGATTGGGCGTGCCCGCCGCGTCCGCGCGCCGCGCCAGGCCGAGCTGCGGGGGCACGTCGAACAGCAGCGTGAGGTCGGGTACCAAGCCACCTGTGGCGACGCGGTTCCACTCGGCGAGCTGGCGCGCGTCGAGCCCGCGCCCCCCGCCCTGGTAGGCGAGCGTGGAGTCGCCGTAGCGATCGCACAGCACCATCTGGCCCGACTCGAGTGCCGGCTTGAGCCGGGTCGCCACGAGGTCGGCGCGGGCCGCCACCATGAGCAACGCCTCCGCTACCCCTCCCGGCGAGTGCGCCGGGTCCAGCAGCAGCGCGCGGATGCCCTCGGCGAGCGGTGTGCCGCCCGGCTCGCGAGTCACGAGTAGCGCCACGCCGCTCGCGCGAAGCCGGTCGGCGAGTCGCTTGAGCTGGGTGCTCTTGCCCGAGCCCTCGCCGCCCTCGAAGGTGACGAACAGCCCGGGCACGAACCGCCTCAGCGCGAGCGCGAGGCGCCCGTCCGGAGGACGGGTCCAGCGCGCCGCGTCTTCTTGGCCGCCCGCTTGCCGCGCGGGGTACCCGTCCTCAAGACGGGTCCCGCGGGAGCAGGGCCACCCTGTCCATGGACCTGGCCGTTCGACGAGGCCTTGGGGGTACCGGGTTGCAGCGGCTTCGCCGCGGCGGACCCGCGCTTGGGCCTACGCACCGGCGGAGCCTCACGCTTGAGCGTGGGCGGGGCCACGCGCATGCGCCTTTCCACTTCCTTCGGCGAGCGGATGTACTCCTCGACCAGCTCGCGCGCGGTGTCATCCGGGATCTGCACCGGCGGCGACTTCTTGAAGTAGGACGACGGCGCGATGAGTGCGCCCTTCAAGCCGTGGTCCAGCGCCAGCTTCGCGCAGCGCACGGCGTCGATGACGATGCCGGCCGAGTTGGGCGAGTCCCACACCTCGAGCTTCATCTCGAGGTTCAGCGGCACGTCACCGAACGTGGTGCCTTCCATGCGGATGTGGCACCACTTGCGGTCTTTCAGCCACGGCACGTAATCGCTCGGACCGACATGCACGTCTTCGGCGGGCAGGTCGTAGGGAATGTTGCTAGTGACCGCCGAAGTCTTGCTGATCTTCTTGGACTCCAGTCGCTCGCGCTCGAGCATATTCATGAAGTCGGTGTTGCCGCCGAAGTTCAACTGGTACGTGCGGTCGATGCGCACACCGCGGTCCACGAACAGGTTCGCGAGCACGCGGTGC
>CAYQNV010000172.1:0-105102 GCA_964418975.1 uncultured bacterium
GCCGAGCGTCCAGCCCTTCACCGTCTTGGCCAGGATCACCGTCGGCCGCCCCTTGTGCGCCACCGCCGCGGCATACGCCGCGTACACCTTGTTGTAGTCGTGGCCACCGCGTCGCAGGTGCTTGATCTGGTCGTCGGACAGGCCCTCGGCCATCTGGAGGAGTCTCGGGTCGGCGCCGAAGAAGTGCTCGCGGATGTAAGCGCCCGACTCGACCACGTACTTCTGCCAGTCGCCGTCCACGGTCTCGTTCATGCGCTCCACCAGCACGCCGTCGTAGTCCTGCGCCAGCAGCGCATCCCACTCGCGCGCCCACACCACCTTGATCACGTTCCAGCCGGCGCCGGTGAAGATCGCCTCCAGTTCCTGGATGATCTTGCTGTTACCGCGCACCGGGCCGTCCAGGCGCTGCAGGTTGCAGTTGATGACGAAAGTGAGGTTGTCGAGCCCCTCGCGCGACGCCAGCGTGAGCGCGCCGGTCGCCTCGGGCTCGTCCATCTCGCCGTCGCCCAAGAATGCCCACACGCGCGAGTTCGACGTGTCCGCCATGCCGCGCGCCGAGAGGTAGCGGTTGAAACGCGCCTGGTAGATGGCGTTCATGGGCCCGAGGCCCATGCTCACGGTGGGGAACTCCCAGAAGTCGGGCATCAAGCGCGGGTGCGGGTAGGAGGAGAGCCCCATGCCCGGCTTCACTTCGCGACGGAAGTGCTCGAGCTGGCTCTCGCTCAGTCGGCCTTCGAGAAATGCGCGCGAGTAGATGCCCGGCGCGGCGTGGCCCTGGAAGAACACCTGGTCGCCGGAGCTACCGTCGTCCTTGCCGCGGAAGAAATGATTGAAGCCCACTTCATAGAGGCTCGCGGCCGAAGCGTAGGTGGACAGGTGGCCGCCCAGCCCCGAGAACTTCGCGTTCGCGCGCACCACCATGGCGGCGGCGTTCCAGCGGATGATGCGACGGATGCGCTTCTCCATCTCCTCGTCACCGGGAAACGGCGGTTCCTGCTCGGGCGAGATGGTGTTGATATAGCGCGACTGCACCAGGCCCGGCAGCCCCACGTGCAGTTGGCGGGCGCGCTTCAAGATGCGGCGCAGCAGGAAGTCGGCGCGCTCGCGGCCCTGCGACTCGACCACGTCGTCCAGCGCTTCGAGCCATTCGCGCGTCTCGACCGGGTCGCTGTCGGGGAGCTGCCGCTTGAAGCCCGGCAACATATTGAGCTGGAACCTCTCGGATTCGCGGCGATCGTTGAGGGACGAGGGGTCCGGCTTGGCGATGCTCATGGCGTCCTTGTCCTGCCGCCATATCGGGGCGGCGCACGGGCCCGCTGCCATGCCGCGGCGCGTGGTTCGCGCCCGCGCCGGCGTGGCGCCGGCTGGCGTGCGGGTGGGGCCTGGGTCAGAGTTTGGACCGCTCAGGATAGCGCGCCGGCGGCGCGGGTCAACCGAGGGCGGCAGTGGTGAGCCGAGCGGGTCAGCAGTGGGGTCGCGGCGGCTGCGTGCGTCAGCTATTTCGCGCTACAGCCCCTTCAGCACATCGCTCCCGTCCGGCATCGCGGACTCGATGCGCACCTCGCGGAACATCCGGTGCCGCGCGGCGTCGATCATGGGCGCCTCGAGCGGCCAGATGAGCGTGAGCGGCGAGACCCGCGGCGCGAACGCCGCATGTTCGAGAAGCGGCTGAAGCCCGACATCCAACCGGGCGAGGATGGGAGCGAGGTGAGTGATCAGCGGTCGGCGGAACAGGCGTACCGCCAGCTCCACGTCGCCCAGGATGAACGCCGCACGCGCGGCGAATGACAGCCCGCTGAATCCCAGGGCTGTCGAGCCCGAATGCTGATCGAGCAATCGGCGCGCCCGCTCGGGCTGTCCGCCCCGGCCGGCGACGTAGGCCTCGAGGACCCCCACGTTGCTGGCCTCGGCGCCTTCCGCACGCGCGGCGTCGACGATGGCGGCCAGCTCGTCCGGATGGCCCATGAGCAGCGCCCGCGAGGCACGCGCCAGATGGTGCGCGGTGATGTAGAACGGGTCGTCGGAGAGCTTTCGAACGCGCGCGGCCAGGCGATCCATCTCCTCCCAGCGTCCGGTGAAGCCGCTCAGGAACGCCACCCAGATGGACGTGAACGCGTCCTGCGGGTCGAGCTCCAGAGAACGGCGGTGCAATCGCTCGGCGCCCGCCAGGTTTCCCCTGCAGAACAGCTCCACCGCGAGGTTGCCGAGCGCGGGAGTGAACCGTGGGTCCGCCTCGATCGCCCGCCGCAAGGCGGCCTCCGAGCCTGCCAGGTCGCCCGAGAAACGCAGCACCAACGCCTCCGCCTTGTGTGCAACGGCGAGGCGAGGGTTGAGCTCGATCGCGCGCCGGGCCGCCTCAAGCCCGCGTCGCGTCACCGGCGCGGGATCCACATCCGCGCCCCACTGGAGCTGCTGGCCGCACGCATCGCCGATGCCTGCCCAGGCGAGCGCATAGTCGGGCTCCAGCTCGATCGCTTGCTCGAACAGCCGGATCGCCTCGCGGAAGGATGCCATCGTGCGATGTTCATATTGCTCGCGACCCTTGAGGTAGAGGTCGTAGGCGCGCACGTCGGCGGGGCGCTCGCGCCCGAGCGCCTCGCTCTCGGCGGGCGTGAGCGCCACGCGCAGCGCGCCGGCAATGGACGCGGCGATCTCGTCCTGCACGGCGAACACGTCGTCGAGCTTGCGGTCGTAGCGCTCGGCCCACAGGTGGAAGCCGTCCGACTTGAGGAGCTGCGCGGTGATGCGCACGCGGTCGCCGGCGCGGCGTACGCTGCCCTCGAGCACCGCGCCCACGCCCAGATCAGCCGCCACCTTCGCGATGTCCGCAGCACTGCCGCGGTAGCGGGCTACGGCATTGCGCGAAGCCACCCTCAGGCCTTTCAGCTTGGAGAGGTCGGTGAGGATGTCCTCGGTGATGCCGGCGCAGAAGTAGTCGCTCTCGGCGTCGGGCGAGAGGTTCTCGAAGTAGAGCACCGCCACCGACGGCACCGCTTCCACCGCTCGCGAGCTGCGGCTGGAAGTGGACTGGTCGGCCGCGATGGCGAGCATCTCGCCGCGAAGGTCGCCGGCATCGCGCGGCCGCTCCGCTACCTGCTTCGTGAGACAGCGTCGCAAGAGATCGCGCAGCCGCGCGGGCACCGCTGCCGGGAGCGCCGCCCAGTCGGGCTCGCGCTCGAGGATGCGCGCGATCACGTCCGAAGTGGTGTCGCCCGCGAACGCCGGGCGACCCGCGAGGCACTCGTAGAGCACGCAGCCCAGCGCCCATACGTCGGCGCGGCGATCCACCGCGAGGCCACGCGCCTGCTCCGGGCTCATGTAGGGCGCCGTACCCAGGATGACGCCGGCCGCCGTTGCGCTCAATGCCACCGTGGGGCTCGCGGCCAAGTCGGGCACGGACGCCGAGCCGGTCGTGGAGCCCTTCGCGAGCCCGAAGTCGAGCACCTTCACCACGCCCGCCTTGGTGAGCATGACGTTTCCGGGCTTCAGGTCGCGGTGGACGACGCCCTGCTCGTGCGCGGCATCGATGGCTGACGCGATCTGGGCGCACACCTCGAGCGCCGCTTGCACCGACAGGGCCCCGCGCGCCAGGCGCTGGGCGAGTGTTTCGCCCTCGACCAGCTCGATCGCCAGATACGAGGTGCCGCCGCCATCCTCGATGCCGAAGATCATCGCGATGTTGGCGTGGTGCACCGACGCCAGCAGCCGCGCCTCGCGCTCGAACCGCGCCAGTCGCTCGGGATCGCGAGCGAACGCTTCGGGCAGCGCCTTGATCGCCACCTGCCGGTCGAGACGCACGTCCCGCGCGCGATACACCTCACCCATGCCGCCCGCGCCCAGGAGCGCGACGATCTCGTAGTTGCCAAGGCGGGTGCCGGTGGGGAGGGGCATGGCGGACGACTATACAACCACGGAAACGTCTCGCGATCGGGCGGTCTCGAACGCGCTCGCCAAGCGTTTGGTGCGGGAGCCACCGTCCGATAAGGTAGCAGCCTGAGTCGAGCGTCCGCACCCACGGGGAATCGCCCGGATGTCCGAATCCATGAGCCTTGCCGCGACCTGGCCCTGCATCATCCAGGGGGGAATGGGCATTGGCGTCTCGGGCTGGCCGCTCGCAAGAGCTGTGGCACAGCGGGGTCAACTGGGAGTCATCTCGGGCACCGGCATCGATTCGCTGTTCGTGCGCCGGTTACAAGATGGCGACGTGGGCGGGCACCTGCGTCGCGCCATGGAACGCTTCCCCATTCCCGGCGTGGCCGCTGCCGCGCTACGCGACTTCTTCCTGCCTGAAGGCCGCCCCGAGGGCCGCCCGTATCGACTTCTCCCGATGCCACAGCAGGTCCTCTCGCAGGCACGCCAGCGATTGACCATGCTCGCCGCCTTCGTTGAAACCACGCTCGCGAAGGAAGGGCATGACTCCCCTGTGGGCATGAACCTGCTCACCAAAGTGCAGATCCCCAACCTCCCCACGATCTACGGCGCGATGCTCGCCGGCGTGGACTACCTCCTGATGGGCGCGGGCATTCCGCGCGAGATCCCCGGCGTGCTCGATGCGTTCTCCGAGGGTCGCGAAGCAAGGCTGCGTCTTGGCGTCGAGGACGATGCGAACCACACGCCTGAGTACGTGTGCTTCGAACCCGGCGAACATTTCGAGGGAGCCGCGCCTCCGAGGCTCCAACGGCCGAAGTTCTTGGCAATCGTCTCCAGCCATCTGCTGGCGACTGTGCTGGCGCGCAAGGCGAGCGGGCGGGTGGATGGCTTCGTGCTCGAAGGGCCGAGCGCAGGTGGGCACAATGCGCCGCCGCGCGGCGACGCGCCGCGCAATGAACGCGGAGAGCCGGTGTACGGGGAGCGCGACGCGGTGGACCTGGCCAAGATGCGGGAGCTGGGCGTGCCGTTCTGGATCGCGGGTGGCGCCGGCCACCCCGAGCGCTTGCGAGCGGCCCTCGCCGAGGGCGCGGCTGGCGTGCAAGTAGGCGGGCTGTTCGCATGTTGCGACGAATCCGGGATCGAACTGTCGTTGCGTCGTTCGGTCGTTGAGCATGCCGCGCGTGGCGAGGTGGACGTGTTCACCGATCCGCTCGCCTCGCCGACCGGGTATCCCTTCAAGGTGGTGCGCTGGCCCGCCGACCCATCGACCGGCCCGGAGCGCGCGCGACTGTGTGACCTCGGCTACCTCCGGGTCGCCTACCGCAAGCCCTCCGGCGGTATCGGCTATCGATGCGCGAGCGAGCCCGTGGACACCTACGTCGCGAAGGGCGGTGCACTGGCCGACACCGTGGGCCGTCGCTGCCTGTGCAACTCGCTCATGGCCACAGTGGGGCACGCGCAGGTTCGCGAGGGCGGCACGCAGGAGCCACCCTTGGTGACCGGCGGCGACGACCTGAAGCACCTCGCAGGTTTCCTTGGGCCTCGCACGCACTACTCGGCCGGCGATGTCCTCGACTGGCTGCTGAGCGTCAAGGACTGACCGCTCGGAGCGCGCCGCGCGCCAAGTGCGGGAACCCGGAGCTCGCACCGGTCGCGGCATGGCTGCGACGGGTCCCGGACTCCGCCACGCACTCACATCGGAGAGCGCCACCATGCCGGTCGCCAGCGTCTCTATGACCACGTTGTACCCCGCGCGTCGCGGCACGCGGGCGATCACCGCCGAAGACCTGTGGACGCTGCCGCGCGTGGGGAGCCCCGCGCCCTACCCGGACGGCAGCGCGCTGGTCGTGCCGGTGACGCGCTGGAACCTGGAGAAGAACGAGTCGCGCACGCAGTTCCACGTGGTGCCGATCGGGGCGGCCGGCGAAGCCGGGTCGCGGGCGCCGCGCGCGATCACCGCGCCCGAGGTGTCCGCCGCCGAGCCACGCGTGTCACCCGACGGCAAGCAACTCGCGTTCACGCGCAAGGACGCGAACGGTCGCGCGCAACTCATGCTCATGCCGCTGGACGGCGGCGAGGCGCGCAAGCTCACCGACCTGCCACTCGGTGTGTTCGACCCGCGCTGGCTGCCGGATGGCTCGGGGCTGCTGCTCGTGGCCATGCTCGTGAAGGGCCACCTCACACCCGAACTCACCGCGACCGAGCTCAAGCGCCGCGCCGATGACCCGATCAAGGCGCACGTCACGGAAGACCGGTTCTATCGCTTCTGGGACACGTGGCTCACCACGGGAGAAGTGCCGCACCTGTTCCGCTACGACCTCGCGCGCGACACGATCACCGACCTCACGCCGGAATCCACCGTGTGGTTCGACTGGATGGATCCGTCGGGCCACTACGACGTGAGCCCGGATGGCCGCGAGTTGGCGCTCGCGGGCATCTCGTTCGACGAGACGCGCTCGCTGATCGTGACGCGTGTCTACACGGTGCCCACGAGCGGTGGCGCGCTCACCTGTCGCACCCCGGGCCACCCGGCCGACGACCTCCGGCCCCGCTATTCGCCAGACGGCCGGCACCTGCTCTACGGCATGACGCACGACCCCGAGTTCTACGCCGACCGGATCCGCCTGATGCGCATGGACCGCGCGAGCGGCGTCCACGAGGAGTGGCTCGCAAACTGGGAACACTCGCCCACGCACTGGGAGTACGCGGCGGACGGCAGCGCGCTGTTCGAGGCCGAGCACCACGCGCGCATCAAGTTGTTCGCCTGGAAGGGCGAAGGCGAGCCGCGCGCGCTCACGACGGACGGCAGCGTCGCGGGCAGCGTGCCGCTCACGGGAGGCAAGGTGGCGTTCCTGCACCAGACGCTCGCGGCGACCGCCGAGGTGCGCGTGGTGGCGCAGGCGGGCGGCACGGCGGCGCGCATTACGCAGTTCACCGACGACGGCGCGGCGCTTTTCCATACCGGCGAAGTGCGTGAGACCACGTTCGAGGGCGCGCATGGCGAGAGCGTGCAGATGTTCGTGGTGCTTCCGCCCGACTACGTGGCGGGTAAGAAGTACCCGCTCGTCCACATGATCCACGGTGGTCCGCACGGCATCTTCGGCGACGCTTGGGGCGGGCGTTGGATCGCGCAGGCGTTCGCGGCACCCGGCTACGTTGTGGCGCTCGTCAACTTCCAGGGCTCCACGAGCTTCGGACAGAACTTCGCCGAGCGCATCCAGGGCGAATGGGCGGCCCGACCTTTCGAGGACGTCATGCGAGCCACCGACCTGCTCGTGGCCTCGGGACTGGTGGACGAGTCGCGCATGGCGGCGACCGGCGGCAGTTATGGCGGCTACATGGCCGCTTGGGTCGCCGGTCATACCGACCGGTTCAAGTGCATCGTGAATCACGCGGGCGTGTCCGACCTCACCGCCCAGTACGCGAGCGACGTGACGCAGGGTCGCGGCAAGGCCGCGGGCGGCGAGGCGTGGGACGGCCTCGAGAAACAGGACCTGTGGTCCCCCGTGCGATTCGCCAAGGGCATGAACACGCCCATGCTGGTGATCCACGGCGAAAAGGATTACCGCGTGCCGGTGGGCCAGGGCCTGTTGATCTATGGCGTGCTCAAGGCCAAGGGCGTGCCCGCGCGGCTCGTCTACTTCCCCGACGAGAACCACTGGGTGCTCAAGGCGAGGAACTCGATCCTGTGGTACGCCGAGGTGCATGCGTGGCTGGCGAGGTGGCTGAAGGGCTAGCTACGGGATTCCCGGGCGGCGCATCGGCGAGGCTCACCGGCGCCGCGCCGCCGCATCCCTCAACAGCACCGCCGCCAGGTGCGCGCCCACGAATGTGAGCACGAGCATGCTCATGATGTTGTGCGCGGCGCTGACGGGAGGCGAGTAGGCCACGGCTTCGGCGGAGCCCGCCACGATTCGTGTCTGCCACCAGGCCCAAGCCAGCCACAGGCCGGTGCCGAGCGCGCCGGCCATGCTGAGCGCGGCGATCAGGCCGAGTGCGTAGTCGTGCCGGCTACGCCACGGCGAGACGCGCCGCCAGTGCCCCCACTGGTAGGCGACGTAGACCAGTGTGAGGAGCGCCCCCGCCACCACGTGGAGTGTCTCGCCCGGGGTCTGGCCAGCGGCCAGGCGCATCACGAAAATCAACAGCCCGCCCACGCCCTCCACCGCGAGCAGTCCCCACAGCAGCACCAGCAATGGAGCGCGCAGGCGTGGGGCTCGCGCCGCGGCGTCTGGAGTCCGGGGCGCCTCCCGCGCCCGGTCGGGGCGCCGAGCGCGTGGATCCGCGCTCACATCAGGTAGCGCATCACGAAGATGGCTTCGCCCGAGCCGATGCTGATGGTCCACATCACAAGAAACGTCCAGGTGAGCTTCGGGTGGTCGCGGAAGAACCAGCGCCCGGCCTTCTGCTCCTGGTAAGCGAGCGTTCCGAGCACCACGAACACGAGATAGGCGACGAGCGACAGCAGGCCGTGCGCGGCGTACATGAGCTTCATGCCGGTGGACAGCGCCTCGGCGGCGCCGGGGGCGACCGCGGCCGCGCTGCGGTTGGCCATGTACATCACGTTCACCAGTGCCTCGAACAGCGTCACGGTGAGGAACAACGCGAACGGGAACGGGCGTCGCGTCCAGTTGCGCCGGACCACGTACAGCACGCCGGCCGTCACGAACAGCTCGCTGATGGCGGAGAAGATGGAGAACGGAGGGGCGTTCATGCGCCCACGGTAGTCAGGGCTCGCGCGCGTCGCAAACCGGCTTTCACACGATGGCGGGAGCGCGGTACGCTCGCCTCATGGCACTGCCCGATCATCTCCGCAAGCTGCTCCGTGAGTGCGACGTCGAGACCTATCGGGGCTCGGGCCCCGGCGGGCAGCACCGCAACAAGACTGAGTCGGCCGTGCGGATGACGCACCGCCCGAGCGGCGTGGTGCGCGTGGCCACCGAACATCGCTCGCAGCTGCGCAACCGAGAACTCGCGCTCGAGCGCATCTGGCGCGTGCTCGAGGCCCGCAAGCGAAAGCCCAAGCCCCGGCTTGCGACCAAACCCAGCAAGTCGTCGCAGGTGCGCAGGTTGGCGAGCAAGCAAAAGGAGGCGGACAAGAAGCGCACGCGGCGAGCGCCCGCTGCGGATGACTGAGCGGACTCATCGTTCAGCGGCGCGAGCCTCGGCCGACGGAACCACACGCCAGGGCCCAGAGGACACGACTTTCGTCACCCGGAGCCGCCCGCCGCGGATCGCGCCGTGCGCGCGCTCGCCGCGCTCGTTCGCGCTCGTTCGCGCTCGTCCGCTCGCGTTTGACCGGCGGGCCGCTGCTTGTTACCCCTGCCCAGCCTGCCCTCTACCTCCAGGCGGTTCCTCCCGCTCGAAAGGATAGCCCCATGTCCTCCCGTTCCACTCTCGTGCGCGCAATCCTCGCGCTCGCTGCGCTCACCAGTACTCCCAGCGGACGCTCACTTGCAGCCGAGCCTGCCAGCACGCGCTCCGCCTTCGCCGACACGACCAAGCCGGTCACGTTCCTCAAGGAGACCGTGGTCACCGGCGCGCGCTACCCGCGTCGCTACTACGAGTCCCCGCAGGCTTTGTCGTTCCTGACACGTGCCCAGCTGCGCGACTTGGCACCCCTGGTGGTCGGCGATGCGCTCCAGCAGCTGCCCGGGGTGGACAACTCGAAGGACAGTCCGTGGGAGCAGCGCGCGGTGCTGCGCGGACTCTCGGGCCAGCGCGTGCTCGTGCTCGTGGACGGCATGCCCATGAACAGCGCGCGCGGAAACGGTCCACACCCCTCGCTCGTGCCTGCCTCGCTGATCGAGCGTGTCGAGGTGGTGCGCGGTCCTTCGTCGGTGGCGTACGGCTCGGACGCGATCGGCGGTGCCATCAACCTGATCACGCGCGATCCGCTTCCCGCCACGGCGGGCGGCGGCAACGGGCTCGAAGGCACCGCGCGACTCGGCGGCGCGAGCGCCGATCAGGCGTTTGGCGGTCAGGTGGAACTGCGCCCGCGCTGGGCCAAGCTCGGCATGCTCGTCTCGGGCGGATGGAACCGCACCGAGGACTTCGATTCGCCCGCGGGCAAGGTGCACAACTCGGCGTTCGAGGACTGGAACGGCGCGATGAACCTGCGCTACGACCTGTCGTCGCGCACGTCGCTCCGCTCGGGCTACCAGGTCTATCGCGGCTCCGACATCGGCATTCCCGGACTGTCGTTCGCGTTCCCCGGCGCGTCGCAGGACTTCCTGTTCCGGAACTACGACCGCGACTTGGCCCACTTGACGCTCGACGAGCATTACAACGACAGCTGGATCGAGAACACCCGCGTCCGCGCCTACTGGCAACGCGAGCAGCGAAATTTCTTCTCGACGCAGGAACTGGCTGCCTCGCAGTACAACAACTTCGGTGTGCCGCCGCGCTCGGGTTCGACGTTCGCCAACACCGAGCAGGACCGCTTTTTCGACCTCAACACCTACGGGCTCCAGGTTCAGCTCACTTCCAAGCGGCACGAGGGCTACCTGTGGACGGCGGGCCTGGACGCGGCCCGCGACCAGACGAGCGGCAACAACGTGCGCCGTCGCACCTATCACTTCAACGACCTCGGCGGACAGGACTCGGCAAGCACCACGGCGTTTCGCGTGACCCAGTCCGTGCCGAACGGCCAGTTCGACAACTACGGCGCGTACTTCCAGAACGATTGGTACCTGGCGCCGCGCTGGACGCTGTCCACCGGCGGGCGCTACACGCACTATCGCTACCACGCCGAGGCCGGCCCGCTTGCTCCGGGCTTCAACTTCACCGAGCGCACGCAGGTGAACGACGCGCTGGGCGGTTCGGTGGGCCTGGTGTACCAGCCGGCAGCCGACCTGCACCTGTCGGCCAATGTCGCGAACGGCTACCGCCAGCCCAACGCCCAGGATCTCTACTTCGACGGCGCGGCGAGCGTGGGCTTCGTGGTGGGCAACCCCGATCTCGAACCCGAGAAGAGCGTGTCGTACGACCTGGGTGTGCGCTGGGGCCCTGGCCGCATCGCGGTCTCGGGCAACCTCTACCTGTCCACGTACAAGGACTTGATCGACGCCATCTCGGTGCCGCCGGTGCCCGAGGCGCAGGGCCAGCCCACTTATCGCTACACGAACATCTCCAAGGCGCGCATCTGGGGCGGCGAGCTCGAGGGCGAGCTGACGCTGCGCCGCGATCTGCTCGTTCGCTCCACGCTGGCGGGCGCGGTGGGGGACATCACCAGTGCCGAAGCCATCGACCAGCTCTACGGCGTGCCAAACACGGACCGGGCGCCGCTCACGGGCGTGCCGCCGCTCAAGGGTGGAACGTCACTCCGCTGGCTCGAGCGAGGCGGGCACGGCTGGTTCGAGGCTGCGACGCGTTGGTCGTGGCGCACGAACCGCCTGCCGCTGCCCACCCCCGGCGTCTCCCAGCTCACCACATTCAAGAAGGAGTGGATGGTGGCGGACCTGTCGTTCGGCGTGACCACCTCCACGGGCCAGCGGCTGGTGGCGGGGGTGCGGAACCTGACCGACCGCGAGTACCGCTACGCCCTGGGCTCGCTGGACGAGCCGGGCAGATCGTTCCACGCCAGCCTCAGCACCGACTTCTGACCGATGCGGGAACCCCGGGGGCCGCTCGGAGATTGAGATGAACATGGATTCCCAACCTGCCGATAGACACGACAGCCCCCGACAGGAGCCCCGGCTCCCTCCGGGGCAGGTGAAGACGGACAAGTGGCCGGTGCTCCACTACGGTTCGGTGCCTCGCGTCGATCTCGCCACCTGGGAACTGCGCGTGGACGGCTTGGTGGAACATCCGCAGCGCTGGACCTGGCAGCAGTTTCAGGCCCTGCCGCGGGTGCAGGTGTCCTCGGACATCCACTGCGTCACCCGTTGGAGCCGCTACGACAACCTCTGGGAAGGCGTCTCGCTTCGAGAAGTGCTGCGGCGCGCCGCACCCGAGACCACGGCGCGTTTCGTGGTCATCCATGCCGCGCAGGGATTCACGACCAACCTCCCGCTGACGGAGCTCGATCAGGATGACGTTCTGCTCGCGGACCGACACGATGGCGAAGCTCTCACGCCGGACCACGGCTGGCCACTGCGGCTCGTGGTGCCGAGGCGTTACTTCTGGAAGAGCGCCAAGTGGGTCGAGCGCATCGAGCTCGCGGAGCGTGACGCCCCGGGCTTCTGGGAGCGGAACGGCTACCACAACGAGGCCGATCCGTGGCGCGAGGAGCGTTTTTCGGACTGGTAGCCCCGCCGCGCGGCACTCCGGGAGGGTGGCATGAACCCGACCCAGTCGGCGCAGCAGGGCATCGAGTGGCTCGAGCAGCAGCTCACCGACCTCGCGGGCATCCGGAACGCCACGCCGCGTGATCCGAGCTTCAAGAACTGGCGACAGGGCACGCTCACCGTGATGCAGAGGATCTGGCCGGGCGACCAGGAGCGCTCGGAGCGGTTCCGTCGCATCCCGTTCTCGCCCGCCGATCCGCGCGCCGACGCCCGGGCGATCCGCGAGTGGTACAGCCGCGGCTGTCAGGAGGCGACGCGCGTGCTGAACGGCTTCGTCGAGGAGATTCGCAAGATCGGCGTGCCCGACGCTCCCGATGACGTGGCCAGCAAGCCGAGCAGTGGCGAGTTCGAAGTGGATTTCCCCACCGTGGACTTGCCTTCGGGGGATCTGGGGACCACCGAGCTGCCCGCGGACGTACCCGACAACATGTTCGCGGACCTGGTGGACCACACGCTCCGACCGAGCGATTCGCCGATGGCCGCGCCACGCGGGCTCGAGATCGAGCCGAGTTCGGCCGTGGCTCCGATGGCCGACCCTCCGCTCGTCTCGGCGCCGGATTCTCGCCAGGTCAAGAAGGGCCTGAACATGAAGGCGAAGCTGCGGGACCTGCTTGGTTTCGCCCAGCTCTCGGCCAAGGCGATCGCGGGCTATCCGCGCGACCCGGCACCGCCATTGTCGCCGCCCGCGGCTCGGTCACCACGCCCGACCCCGCCGAAGCTTGACGTCGTCCCCGTGGGTGACGAGGCGGCCATCGACCGACCTCTCGACAGCTCGCCGACGCTCGAGCTCAAGTCGCCCACGCCCGAGGCGAGCGTTCTCGCGCCGGCGCCGGTCACGCCCGGGCCCCCGCTGCTCCCGATCGCGTCGCCGCCACCTGCGACGCAGGTTCCGCCGGCTGCCGCGGCCGACGCGGTCAACCCCGAGCCGGGAATGTCTGTAGTCATGTCGCGGCCCACGACGTTGCGCGCGAGCATCGAGAAGGTGTCCATCGAGTCGCTCATCAGCCCGGAGTTCCGAAGCCCCAACGCCGAGAAGTCCAAGCCCGGCGGGACCGAGGTCACGAGCGTCACGCCCGCAGAGGTTGGTCCGCCGGTTGAGGCGGTCGTGCCGATCCGGGTGCCCGAGCCGGTTCGGTTGCCCGAGCCGGTCGAGGCCGAGACGCCAATCGAGCTGCCCGAGCCTGTCGAGGACGACGCGCCGGACGAGTTCGACGCCGGAGCCGATCCCGACGAGCTGTTGGCCGAAGCCGCCGCGGAGCTGGAGGCTGCGGAATCGGCTCCGCCGCCACCCGTCGTATCCGCGACACCGCCCGAATCGATCTCGAAGGTGCTGCCGATGCCGCCGCGTGCGACCAGCCAGCGGCCGCCGTTGGACCCCGTCGACGAGGACGACCCGGCCGTCGCGCACGTGGATCCCGAGGCGTTCGCGCGGGCGACCGAGGACTTCATGCGTTCGTCGCCGGTGCTGGGTGCCAAGGGGCGTCGCGTCAAGCGCGGTTACGACGAGCCGGCCTTCGACGGAGCCGGGTTCGAGGACGCGGACGCGATCGCGGTCGCGTCCATGGTCGAGGACCTGCAAATGCTGGGCGTGCCCGCCGCGCGCCAGGCCGAGACGCGCGCGCGGCTGCGGGACCTGGCCCGTCGGCTCGAGAGCGGCGAGCTCGACTGGGCAGCACTGCGCAAGGCCGTGTGGTTCGCGATGGAGCACCCCGAGGTCGCGCGCCGGCTCATGCCTGTTCTTCTGCCCTGGATCGATCGCGCCGCCTGACCCGCGATGCTCCTCTCGGCGTGGTGCACCCAGCACGCCGCGCACGCTTCACGCATGGTTGGCGTGTTCCGGGCCGTCGCCTGGAATCCCTGTGCTAGTTTCCGCATCGAGTCCTGCGGAGGTGGCACGCCATGAACGCCGATCGCTACACTGTCAAGTCCCGAGAAGCCGTGGAGCGCGCGCAGCGCATTGCGCGCGACCGCTCGCACCAGGAGTTGCGACCGGAGCACCTGCTCGCCGCGCTGCTCGAGGAGAGCGGCGGCACCGTGTCCGCCGTGCTGCAGAAGCTCGGCGTGAATGCGGCCGCGCTCGCCCAGGCGAATGATGCCGCACTCGCGCGCCTGCCACGCGTGCAGGGCGGCGCGCCCTACCTGGGCGCAGCGCTCCGCTCCGTGCTCGACCGCGCCGAGGACCATGCCACGCGGCTCAAGGACGAGTTCATGAGCGTGGAGCACCTGCTCATCGCACTCGCCGACCCCGCGCACGTGCACGGCGCCCAACCGGCGCTGTCGGGCGCGGGCGTCACGGGAGACGCGTTGCTCAAGGCGCTCGCCACTGTGCGCGGCGGGCAGCGCGTCACCGACGACAGCCCCGAGGACAAGTACCAGGCCCTCAGCAAGTACGGTCGCGACCTCACCGCCGCCGCGCGCAGCGGCAAGCTGGACCCGGTCATCGGGCGCGACGACGAGGTGCGACGCGTGGTGCAGGTGCTGTCACGACGCACCAAGAACAATCCCGTGCTGATCGGCGAGCCCGGCGTGGGCAAGACCGCCATCGCCGAGGGGCTTGCCCAGCGCATCGTGTCGGGAGACGTGCCCGAGAGCCTCAAGGACCAGCGCGTCATCGTGCTCGACCTGGGCTCGCTCATCGCCGGCGCCAAGTTCCGCGGCGAGTTCGAGGACCGGCTGAAGGCGGTGCTCAAGGAAGTCACGAACGCCGACAATCGCGTGGTGCTGTTCATCGATGAACTGCACACCTTGGTCGGCGCCGGAAGCGCCGAAGGCTCCATGGACGCCAGCAACCTTTTGAAGCCGGCATTGGCCCGCGGCGAACTGCACTGCATCGGCGCCACCACGCTGGACGAGTACCGCAAGCACGTCGAGAAGGACGCCGCACTCGCGCGCCGCTTCCAGCCCGTGTTCGTGGGCGAGCCCACGGCTGAAGCCACCATCGCCATCCTGCGCGGTTTGAAGGAACGCTACGAGGTGCACCACGGCATCCGCATCAAGGACGCCGCGCTGGTGGCCGCGGCCATGCTCTCCAGCCGCTACATCGCCGACCGGCACCTGCCGGACAAGGCCATCGACTTGATCGACGAGGCGGCCTCGCGGCTGCGCATGGAGATCGATTCCATGCCGGTCGAGCTGGACGAGATCGCTCGGCGCGTGCGTCAGCTCGACATCGAGCGCATCGGACTGGCGAAGGAGACCGACGACGCGAGCAAGACACGGCTGGGGCGGCTGGACGACGAGCTCAAGCGCCTGCGCTCCGAGATGAGCGGTCTCGAGGAGCACTGGAAGAAGGAGAAGGCAGCGGTCACCCGCATGCGCGAGCTCAAGGCGGAACGCGAGCGGCTCAAGATCGAGGATGCTCGCGCCGAGCGACAGGGCGACTTGGAAACGGTGGCGCGCATTCGCAACAACGACCTGCTGCTGTTGCAGCGCCAATTGGACCAGGAGACCGCTCGGCTGGCGGTGGTGCAGCAAAAGCAGCGCATGCTCAAGGAAGAGGTGGACGAGGAAGACGTGGCCGAGGTGGTGGCCAAATGGACCGGCATCCCCGTGACGCGCTTGCTCGAGGGCGAGGTGCAAAAGCTCGTGAAGATGGAATCGCGACTGCACGCGCGCGTGGTGGGTCAGGACGAGGCCGTGCGCGTCGTGTCCGAGGCGGTGCGTCGGGCGCGCGCGGGACTTCAGGATCCCCGGCGGCCGATCGGCTCGTTCCTGTTCCTGGGCCCGACCGGCGTGGGCAAAACCGAACTGGCCCGCGCGCTCGCGGAGTTCCTGTTCGACGACGAGCGCGCCATGGTGCGGCTCGACATGAGCGAGTACCAGGAGAAGCACACGGTCGCGCGCATGATCGGCGCGCCGCCGGGCTACGTGGGGTACGAGGAGGGCGGAGCGCTCACCGAAGCCGTGCGCCGTCGCCCCTACGCCGTGGTGCTGCTGGACGAGGTGGAGAAGGCGCACGCCGAGGTGCTGAACGTGCTGCTGCAACTACTCGATGACGGACGGCTCACCGACGGCCAGGGCCGCACCGTGGACTTCAAGCACACGCTGGTGATCATGACCAGCAATCTCGGCTCGGAGGCCATTCTCGAGTTCGGCGAACGCGACCACGCCGAGATGGAAGCACTCGTGCACCGCGCACTGCGCCAGCACTTCCGACCCGAGTTCTTGAACCGCCTGGACGAGACGGTGATCTTCCAGCAGCTCACGCGTGCGCAGATCCGGCACATTGTGGAGCTGCACGCCGAATCGCTGAAGGCGCTGCTACACGAGCGCGGGCTCACGCTGGTGCTCACCGAAGCGGCGCGCGACGCACTGGCCGACGAAGGCTACGACCCGCATTTCGGCGCGCGACCGCTCAAGCGCGCGATGCAGCGACGGGTGCAGAACCCGCTCGCCATGAAGCTCCTGGAGGGCGCGTTCAAGGCGGGCGACACTGTCGAGGTCGCCTACGAATCGGGCCAGTTCGTGTTTCGCTCGGCGAAGCCCGCAGCTGCCCCGGAAAGGGCCAACGCATGAAGAGCAAGCACTTGGACCCGTCCTCGAAAGTGGGGAGGATCGTATTCCAGATGAAGGACCTCGCCGTGCGCATGAAGCCGGACGTCCGCGCCCGGGTGATCCGCATATTCAACACCATCGAGTCCGATCAGGAGAGCAACCAGCTCCGCTTCCGCCTGCGCGAGGACTTGACCGCGCTCGGCCGCGAGCCGCAATTGGCCGGCCTGGCGCGACGGCTGTTCAAGGAGCTGCCGAGCACGTAGGGGTGGCGGGGCCTATCGGTACAGCGCCTTCACCGCTCCCCACGTGCCAGCTATTTCGTTCCGAACCCGCGCTCGCCCTGCGGCCGAAAGAACACCACCTGGTTCTTGGGCGGGCGCTTGGCCAGCAGCAACGCCTGGTTCGCCAGCCGCCACAGGTCTTGCGGGTTGTCGGCGTGGTCGGGGAACATGGCGACCCCGGCGCTCACGGTGACGTTCACGCGGTGCGCCCGGCCGTCCAGGCCCTCGAGTCGGATGGCGGTGTTCTCCACCGCGGCACGCAAACGCTCCGAGATCGCCAGCACGTCCTCCTGGACCACCGGCGGCGTGAGCAGCACGGCGAACTCCTCGCCGCCCCAGCGCGCCACGGTATCGAACGGGCGCACGCCGGCACGCAGCGCCGCGGCCACCTGCACCAGCACCTGGTTCCCGGCCTCGTAGCCGAACGAGGTGTTGAACGACTTGAAGTCGTCGATGTCGCAGATCAAGAGCGCCAACGAGGTCTGCTCGCGTTGGGCGCGCGCTATCTCGTTGCGGATCTGCAGGTCGTAGTAAGACCGGTTGTAAGCCGTGGTGAGCGGGTCCACGAACACGAGCTTCTCGATGCGCGTGGCGCGCTCGAGCACGCCACCCGCGAACTCGGCGAGCAGTGCGACCAGCGCCAGATCGGCGGGCCGGTAGGGGTCGGGCTCGGGGTGGTGCACCTCGAGCAGCCCGAGCGGTTTGCCATCGCTTCCGGTGACCGCCACCACCACCAGCGAGCGCGCGCCCACCGCACGCGACGACTGGGCGAGCGAGCTGGAGCGTTCGGTCTCGGGGCAGTAGAACAGCATGCCGTGGTGCTTGAGCACGTCCTCGGCGAGCGAGGCGTCGAGCGGGGCGCCGTCCGGAGCGCCAGCGTCGTCCTCGCCGCGCGCGAAGTAGCGCACGGCCTCCGAGCCCAGCAGCTCACGCCCGGCCTGATCCAACTGCTCGCGCAGCCCGGCGCGGGTAGTACCGGTGCGCGGGTCGGCGAACGTGAGCGGGTCGTCCAACCGCATCAGCCGCCGCACCTGGTCCAGTCGCGCGGGAGCCTGCATGGGCAACGCGCTCTTGGCCACGATGGTGATGCCGTCGCGAACCCGTGGCCCGGGTAGCTGCAAAGTGATGACGTCGTGCTGGTCGCGGCGCTGATAGCGCACCATGGGGGCGCCGGCGCGGACATCGGGGGGCAGGCGCTTGATCGCGCCCTGTTGCTCGAGCAGGTCGATGGCACGCATGGCGGCGCGCTCGACTTCGACGGCGATACCGGAGCGGAGCGCGCGTTGGACCCGCAACCGGTCCACGGAGGGCAGCTCGTCCACGGGGAGGAGCCGCTCCAGGAGGTCCCGGAAGCCGATGTGCTGCTGCTTCATGGGCGAACCCGCCTCCTTGCCGGCTGCCCAGCCGTACACCTGTCGCCCTGAGACACTGGGGGTGGCCTCACGGGGGTTGTCGAGCGAGATGGGAGAGACGCGAGCAGGACTCGGAAAAGTGTAGCACAGGCCCGCCCGCATTCGGCGCGCTCGCGCGAGGAATCCGAGGGGCCGGGAAGGCGTTCACACTCCGGCGCTTTGGGGCTACTGCATCACCACGACGCGAACTCTCGCCGTGCGCTCGCCCTGCGTGAGCCGCAGCCAGTGAAGCCCAGGTGCCAGTTGCGCCGCCGTGAGCGGCACCTCGTGCGGGCCGGGCTCTAGTCCCGTCAACTCGCGCACATGCTCGCGCCGCCCCGCGACGTCATACACCTCCACCCGCACCCTGCCCCGCTCCGCGAGCGTGAACCTCGCCCGCAGCTCGCTGCTGCGCGCTGGATTCGGCCACGCAGGCTGCAGCGCGAACCGCAGGGCCTCCGGTACCGTCGCCCACGCCTCCTGCGTCACCACCTCGCCGTCAGGTCGCGCCAGCCGCCAGCCGTAGTGAGCCCCTGCGCGCACGTCCCGGTCCACGTACTCCGCGCGGCCCGCCTGCACCTGTGCCGGTGTACCCACCTCCGCCCATGTCCCACTCGAGCCCTCGACCCGCGCCACCCGCAGCGCCCCGCCGTCGAGTGACGCGCCCTGCCATACGAGTCGCACCGCGCCCGGTGAGGCCTCGGCCACGGCGGCGGCCAGGTCCGTGTCGACGACGCCGTCGGGGGCGTAGCGTTTCAGCATGATGCGTCGGAAAAATGGCGCTGGAAACCGGCCCAGAAACGCCACGTAACAGCCACCCAGGTGGTCCGACTCGAGCCAGGTGCCTGTGGTCTCGGGATCGTTGTCCGTGACCAGGTGCCCCTCCAATGGCCACGTCGGGTCTCTTGTGCCGTTCGACCGCACGTGCTGCAGATAGAGCCTTGAGGAGTAGTATTCGGAGTACTTCACATACAGGCCGCCGTTCCCGTCCGGCACCATCTGCTGGTTGTAGCTCACCCCATCGAGCGGGCTCACCCGCAGGCCGTCCTCGGGCCAGCCGGGGTGGATCGAACCGTCCGCGCGCACGTGCGTCACCATCACGGCCATGGTGCTGAATCCCGACCCAGCCGGTGTGAACTCAGGCCGCCAGTCATCCCAGGTGATGAACACGCCGCCCTCGCCGTCCGGCAGCACGGCATGGCACTGCTGCTGGCCGGCCGCGTCGCACACCACGACACCGTCCGCCGGCCAGCCGGGTCGTGGTGCGCCGTCGGGCCCCAAGCGCAGCAGCCGCAGGTCTTCATACTCGTTGAAGTCCGGGTAGGGCAGCCCCGCGCCCGCGCGTGCGTCCGACCACGCCAGGTAGACGCCTCTCGCACCGTCCTCGCAGAGCGCGCCGTACTCTTGATACCCCGGCCCGGCCGCCACGGGCAGCCCCGTCGTCGGCCAGCCCGGCATCACCTCGCCGTTCCGGTCGAGTCGTAGCAGGAACACGTCCGCATCGCCCGGATCGGGCAGCCTGGTGCCACGGAAATAGTGGAACATCGCGAACACACCACCAGCCCCATCCGCCACGAGACCGATGTCGAGCAGGTGTCGGCGCTTCGCCACCACCTTCCCCACCGGGTCCCACTTCACCTGGGGCGCTCCCGCGCCCACGGCTACCCGCTGCAGCATGAGCTGGTGGGACGTGTCAGATATGGCGACGACCCCGTGCATGGTGGCCATCACCAGCGTGTCGGGCGCGGCCCACACCATCCGGTGGGGATACTCGTCGAAGCGCCCCGCGGTGATCTGATATCCATGCAGTGGCCAAGCCGGGTCCGGCCCCAAGTCGGGTCGCACTTTGCACAGGTAGGCGTCGTAGCGCGTCGTGTTGTGCCCGAACGCGCGCCCGTCGAACACACCCAGAATGAATGATCCGTCGGGATGGACCAGACCTGCGGCGGGCCGCTGCTCGTCGTCGGCGCGGGCGATCATCCGCCCCGAATCGGGCCAACCCGGCGCGATGGATCCTGTTGACGTCACGAGCTGGGCGTAGAGATCGCCCAGCTCAAGAAATCGTTGATCCAGCCAGTACACGAGCACCTGGCCGTCTGGTCTCGAGAGCAGCCTCGGATTGAACTGCTCACCCGCAGGTGAGGGGGCGACCATGAGCCCGTCAGGAGGCCATGCCGCGAGTGCAAGTGCCGGCAGGCAAAGGAGGAAAGCCAGGGCTGGGGCGAAGGTTCGGGGGCTCATGGTCGGTTCGAGGTGGATTTTACCTCAGGTCCGCGAACATCGACATGACTATCTCTTGACCCCCCCGCCTGACATTCTGTACACCTCCCTCCACGCTTGCGGTCCTCGGATCCACTTGTGTTCCCCGGCACCGCACGAGGGGAGGGTCGCCATGGGTCGTCGCCGTTGTCCCGCTGCTCCGCATTCGCGCGCGAGCCTGGGCGCACGCGTCATGCTGCCGGTCACGCTTCTCGCCATCGCCCTTGCGCCCCAGAACGCCGTGGCGGTGCCGAATCATCCCGGCAAGTGGACGGCGAGCCAGGACTGGAACTCACCCGCCGTGCACATGATGTTGATGCCGGGCGGCCCGTCGAACAAGCATTCTCGAGTGGTATGGTGGAACCACGGCAGCGAAGTTCCCGTCGGGAAGGTCCTCGGGTGGGACGAGCAGCCGGACGGTCCGATCAATGGCGGCGCGTTCCCGGCGTTCACCGAGTACACACTGCAGGGGCCGATTCCCAATTGGTTCTGTGCCGGCCACACGTTCGGGGCTGACGGGCGACTGATAGTGACGGGCGGCGACGAACGCTTCGAGGTGGGCATCCGCAAGACCGGCTTCCTCGACCCGGAGGCCGATGCGAATGGGGAGTTCGTCGCGGCCGACGACATGGCCAAGCGCCGATGGTATCCGACGAACAGCCTGCTCCCGGACTCTCGCATCGTAACACACTCAGGGAGCAGTGCGTTCTCGTACGTGACGGTCGGCGGACGCAACGGCTCTGGCGCCGCCGTGGCGACGGTCGAACGTGTGGACATGACTACAGCTGCCGAGGTCTGGGAGCCCACGCTGACGCCGACGCACCCGACAACCTCGGTGCCCATGGACCCGGTCTCCGAGGCCAGCATCGCGTCGACCGATGGCAAGGGGTACCTGTTCGGTGGACGGGATGCGAGCGGGGCGCTGGTGAACAAGGTGATCGAGCTGGTACGCGATCGGAACGTGAACGGATCCGATTACAAGTTTGCCAGCAGGCTCATCACCGATGGATCATCGCCGCCCGCGCGCACGGGTCATACGGCCGTCGCCATCTCCGACGAAGACTTCGTGGTGATCGGCGGCCACAACAACACATTGATGGTGCCCGATCGCGTCTGGCACGCGCACGCTGAGAACGGAACCGTCACCTGGACTCGACTCGATCCGACGCCCTCCGGCACCCTTCCCACGCTCCGCGGTGCCGTCGCGGTCTACGACTCGGGGCGGGTGTTCGTGTTCGGGGGCGCCACGACGCTCGCCGGCCCCGCGGACAACGGCCAGGTGTACGCGATGCAGATCGACGCGAGCGCCAGCAGCTACACGCTCACGCCGGTCACCGTGAACGGGACCGCACCCTCGCCACGCGCCTACGCGACGATGACGCTGGACCCGCTCGCGCATCAGCTGGACGCGGTCAACCCCAACCCCAGTTCGCGCTACCGGCGGGCGCTGCTGTTCGGTGGACTGCTCTCAAATGGCTCGCCCACGAACGAGCTCCACGCGCTGTGGATCAAGGACGCGGCCACGGTGTACTGGCAGGCGCTGAACCCCACCCCTGCTCCCGCGGCACGCGCGCACCACGCCGCGGCCGCCGACGGCAACTCCGCCACGTTGGTCATCTCGGGTGGCGAGGTCACGGCCGGGGTCGCGGATGCGTCGGTCTGGGCCCTGGATCTGGTGTGTGGCTCGAGCGTCGACTGCGACCTTGGTGCGTCGCACTGGGAGCAGCGCCCGAACCTCCCGCAGGCCCTTCGCCGCCATGCCGCGGTGCGCTTCGGCACCGAGCCCGTGATCCCTCGCCACCCCGAGGTGTTCGACCCGCGCACCGCACCGGGCGGGAACTCGTGGACGGTGTTGGCGAACGCTCCGCGCTGGCACGAGTGGTATCCGTTCGGCTTCTCCATGCCGCGGCTGCCCGGCGACATCGGGGACCGCCAGCGTGTGTTCTACGCCGGACCCGACCTCGTGAGCACGATGCTCGAGGTGGGTGCGGCGACCGGCACCTGGACCAATCACGGCAGCACTACCGGGTTGCCCTGGCAGTTCAAGGGGGGCTCGGCCGTGCTCTACCGACCCGACAAGGTCATGAAGTGCGGTTCTCGTGATACCGAGGGCGGTGCATCGCACGGCCGGACCGCGTCACTCGACCTCGACGCCGTCTCTCCGGCGTGGATCCGATCGGACAACGAGATGGTCGGACGCAACAACCACAACCTCGTGCTCCTGCCCGGGGGCGAGGTCATGGTGATCGGGGGCGGGAAGCTCTTCGCCAATCGAGGTACGGCTGCAGATGGGAGCCAGACGGTGAACTTCCCGCAGGTGTGGGACCCCGATGTGACGGGCTCGGGCTGGGTGGGCCAGTGGTACGGCGGCGAGCCGAACGGGTTCCGGTTCGATTCCACTACGGTGCGACGCAACTATCACACTTCGGCGCTACTCATGCCTGATGCCCGCATCCTCGTCGCCGGGGGAAGTGAAGAGATTGGCACCGCCGACAACATGGCCGAGGTGTACTCGCCCTGGTACCTGTTCGCACCCGGCGGCGGGCCGGCGGTGCGACCGCTGGTGCTGGCGGCGGACCCCTTCGCCCGCTACGGGCACCGTTTCGAGGTGCGCGTGGACATCGCCGCGGCGAGTGTGAGTCGTGTGGCGCTGGTTCGGCCGGCGTCCACCACGCACGGCTTCGACCAGAACCAGCGCTACGTGCCACTCACGATCGCGAGCACGGAATCCGTCTCCGGCGGCACGCGGCTGTGCGTGCAGGCTCCGGCGGACTCGTTCGAGGCGCCGCCCGGGGACTACCTGCTGTTCGTGTTGAACACGGCTGGCACACCGGCGCTTGCGCGCTGGGTGCGGGTGGAACGGTTCAACCCCCGTCCGTCGCGAGTGCTCGACTTCGCGTATGTGGACGGAAGCTACCCTGGGCTGGACGACGGCCTCTTCGTTGATTGGACCCCTCCGGGCGATGACAGCCTCGGTGCCTGTCGCGGCGCAGCGACCGAGTACCAGATCCGCTGGAAACATGGCGCCATCACCAGTTGGAGCGATTGGGCGAGCGGCCATCTGGTTGCGAATCCTCCCCCGCCCGGGGCTCCCGGCGTCCCCCCGCGTCAGTTCGTGCGGATCACCGGCCTCACGCCGGGCGCCGTGGTCTCCATCGGTCTCGTCAGCCGCAACAACGCGAGTGCGAATGGCAACTGGTCCGCCTTGAGCAATATCTTGGAGCTGCATCTCGCGGGTGGCGGCAGCGGCGGTGGCGGCGAGGGCGAGATCCTGCATCTGGAAGCCGGCGGTGCGGGGATGCTGGCGGCGGGCGAGGAGGCGTTGGTCGCGCCCGATCCATTCCAGAACAACACGCTGTTCCCGGGGGTGCCGGCCGGCGAGCTGCGGACCGATCGCATCCCGCTGCCCAACGGACCCCACTGGGAGCGAGAGAGAGCCCAGGTCCGACTGGGCCGTTGGGGGAGCGGTTCGCTGCTCGTGCGCTCGGCACGACTCGTCGCCGTGGACCACTCGCAGGGCAAGGTGCTCGCCAACGATGCGTCCTTGATCATGGGATCGATCGCTCCCGCACGAAGTGTGACCTCCGAGTCGGGTGAGGATATCGGACCCACATTGTCCGCTCCCTCCGGGCACGAACTCCGTGCGGGAACGTTCGCGCACGTCGACCTCGGCGCACCAGGCGCGCGGGCACTGCTCGTGCGCGTGAGAGACGATGTCCGTGTCGCGGACGGAGCGCGCGCCGGGCTCGAGGTGCAGGTCCCGAGCGGCTCCGGGTGGGTGACCCTCGCGACCTTGATGCCCAGGGAACTTCCCACCGACCAGTTCGTGGCGCTGCCTGGAAACTCGGAAGTGCGCTTGGTGGCGCTCGGTGGCTGTCGGCTGCACGCCACCGGCCGCGTGGAGGTGATCGAGGCCAATGTGGGTCGCGTACAGCACGAGCCCGTGGGACTTCGGCACTCGGTCCTTGGCGAGTTGCCGGCGTCGTTCGGGACTGCCGGGGTGAAGGTTGGCGGCGGGGAGTCGCTGATCGTCGAGTTCACACCCGGCGAGCCCCCCGCTGGCTACCAGCGTGACTGGTTCCTCGAGGTCACCGGCGTCCAGACGCCGGGCGTGATCAGCGTGGGCTCGAGCGAGATCTCTCTGCGCGAAGGAGATACCGAAGGGCCACCCGTCCAGTTCGCACTGCACCCCGCACAGCCCAACCCCTCGACAGCCTCGGTCGCGTTCGCGTTCGACCTTCCAGAGGCGTCGAGCGTTCGGCTCGACGTGTTCGACCTGCTCGGGCGCCGGGTCGCGATCGTGGCGGAAGCCGACTGGCTGGCCGGGCGACACCGGGTGTCGTGGGACGGACGCTCCAGTGCGGGCACGCTCGCGCCGCCGGGTGTTTACACGATCCGGCTCGCCGCGACGGGATTCACCGCACGACGACAGTTCGTCCGGATGCCGTAGCCGCTCAGCGCGCGCCGCCCGCCGCACGTCGGCGGGCGGTCGCGCCTGAATTGCGAGTTCCGATGGCGAGGAGCTCCGCCTGGCGAACTACTGGGTCACGGGTGATCTGCCGATCGGGCGTGAGCCGCATCAACTTCCAGTATCACTCACGCGAATCATGGCCGTACTCGCCCCTCACCGCACCACCGCCACGCGTGAGATCGAGCGATGACTTCCCGCGCGCAGGACCACGAAGTAAAGCCCCGGCGGAAGGGACCGGCCGCGAGCATCGCGCGCGCTGAACGGCACGTCGAACGTGAGCCGGTCGAGCGTGCCGCTCCACAGCGTTCGCAACACGCGGCCGCTCATGTCCACGAGCGTCACGTCGCCCGGCAGTCCCGTGGCGCGCGAGTCGTTGCCCGCCCGAGCGCCGGCGGAGATGGCCGCGGTCACCCGCAGCGTGCCGAGGTCGCGAAGGGGGTTTGGGGACGGGCTCGCCTTGAGCCCCACCGCCGCGCGATCGCCCACGGTCACCGCGGACGGGCCGTACGTGCGCAGCGTGCCATCCGCGCCGGTCACGTCGAAGCGATACCAGTAGGTGGCGCCCACCAGCGCGTCCTGGTCCAAGACGTAGCAGTCACCGGTGCAGAGTGCGTCGCGCTCGCCCAGGACCTGGCCCGGGAGGTGCTGGCCGTCGGACCGTTCGACCGTGTAGCGAGCGCCCGCGTAGCTGCCCTCGAGCGTCACGCGCACGACGCCGTGCAGGATCTCGGCGCGCACGCCGGGGTCTCCGGCCTGGGCTGGGCTCGAGCAGAGCGCCCACAGCACGACGGCGATGCGAACCAATGGTCTCATGCGAGGATCCTCGGGTGGGTGAATCACGAACGCGACCCGGCGAGCGAGGCTCGGGTCTCATCGGATAATACCCCCGGACCCCTCCGGCGTGACCTGTTTTCGTACTCGCGAGCTTGCCGGCAGATCCGTGCGCGCGGGCTCGCGCCGGAGAGCCCGCCGAACCATGTAGTCGCTTGCCCGGCAGGGGGATTCACGCTTGACGCTGGGCGGGGCGCTCACTAGGTTGCGCTTCTTGGTCTCACGCTCCCCGGCCAGACAGGGACAACCCCATGCGCCTCACGGAACTGCTCAATCCCCAAGCCATCACCACCCGGCTCCGCGCGCGCTCCAAGCGCGAGGTGATCGCCGAGCTGGTGGACCTGCTGGAGAGCGCGCATGACATCCAGAGTCAGGGCGAAGTCCTCATGCGGGTGTTGCACCGCGAGGAGGGGCAGACCACGGGCATCGGCAACGGCGTCGCCATCCCGCACGGCAAGGCCCGCGCCGTGAATCGCATGGTGGCGGCCTGCGGCGTGTCGCCCGAAGGGGTGGACTTCCAGTCGGTGGACGGCGAGCCGGCCACGCTGTTCGTGCTTCTCGCCGCACCCGAGACCGTCGGTTCGCTGCAAGTGAAGGTGCTGGCCAACATCTCGCGGGTCCTCAAGGAGGAGTCGGTGCGGCAGGCGCTGCGCGACGCCGCCAACCCCGATGCCTTCCTCGCCGCATTGCGCGCGGCGGAGGCCGTGCACATCCCGTAGCCGCACCCGCGGCGGTCACGCCCCGGTCGCTCCCGCGAGGCATCCCATGCACCTGCTCGAGGCCTGGACCACGCTGGGACCATTGCACCTGGCCCGCCTGCTGGCGATCCCTGGCGCGATGCTCGTGGCCACACTGCTGCCCGGCCGGGTGCTGGCGCGCGGCGCGGCGCTGGTGGGTGCCGCCGGCGTGCTGCTGCTGGCGGAGATGACCGTGCCATGGTGGATCCGCTCGGCGTGGGTGCTGGCGTGGCTCGCGATCGCGTGGCAGTCGGGGCTGCCCGAGCGGCCCGACCTCTCACTCCACCCGCCGCGCCGGCGCGGCTTCGAAGCCGGCGCGGTCGCGCTGCCGCTGGGCCTGGCGTTGCTGGCGCTCATGCTGGCCGCGGTGTGGCGCCAGACGTTCCACCCGGACGACGCCCGTCGCGCCTCGCTCGGCGCGTTGCTCGTGGGCCTGGGGCTGCTGCATCTCATGATGCGCCGGCACGTGCGACGAGCGGCGATCGCCATGGGCTCGCTCGGCGTGGGGCTGGAGCTCTTGACCGCGTCGGCGCGGTCGGTGGACGTGGCGCACGAAGGAGCCCCCGCGGGCACTGCGCTGCTCGCCACGGCACTCGCCGCCATCATCGTCACGCGCATCGCCGAGGGCCGCGAGCGCTACGCGGGCTCGGCGTTCGTCTCGGACGCACACGAGCTCCAGGACTGACGCCGTGCGACTCCCGCGCCTTCGACTGCCCGCCAGCTACGCCGGTGCCGTGTGCGCGTCACTCGGCGTGGCGCTCCTCATGCTGCCGGGCGTGGCGTGGGCGGCACTGGGGCTCGAACTGGTCGCACTCGCGTTCTGGCTGTGGGCGCGGTCGCTGCCGGATCGCGGCGAGCAGCTCGCGCGCTGGTCGTGGCTCCGCCGGCCGGCCATGGCGTTGTGGCTCGCGGCGGCGCTTTTTCTGGCCCTGCCCGAGTTACGCGCGGTGTTCGCACCCGTGCCCGCCTCGCCGCCGAGCGATCTGTTCTCGCCGCCCGCATTCATGCCGGCGCCGCTGCCCATGACGCGCGACCCGATGCTGCTGCTGCGCACGATCGCCTCGCTCGCAGTGCTGTGGGCGGGGCTCGAGCTCATGGCAGCGCTGCCGCTGTCGCGACCCTTCCCCGACTTGACCGGGCCCGCGCGCCCGTTCGGCCCGTGGCTCACCGCACTCCTGCCCGTGACCGGCTTCCTCGTGCTGTGGCGGCAGGCCTCGCTCTGGACCGTGGCGCCGCTCGTGCGCGAGATCGCCACGCTCGCGCTCATGCTCGCCGCCGTACTCGCCACGCTACGGGCCTACAGCCGGCGCTCGCTCACCGCGACGTTGCGCTGGCTGGTGGTGTACGACTCGGCGCTGGCCTCGATGCTCGTGGCGCGCGAGGTCGTGCACGGCGAGATCGCGGCTCTGCTGTGGCTGGGCACGGCCGGCGGCAGGTTGATCTCGCTCGCGGCCGAGCTGCGCGGCAAGGCCGCGCGCCGCGGCACGAACCTCACGCGGCTCTGGCGCGTGGCGGGCTGGGTCGCGGGTACGGCACTCGCGTGGCCGCTGCTCGCCGATGCGGGCTTCGCCGACGGCCGCTTCCATCCGCTCGAGTTCGCCGTGCTCGCCGCGCCGGTGTTCCTGGCAAGTACGCTGTGGTTGAAGCGCGTGGTCGAGGCTCCCGAGCGTCGCGCGTTGTCGCGACCCGAGGACCGTGCGCCGCGCGTGTCGCGCGTGGGCGCGGTGGCCACGCTGTTGGTGGGCCCGTTGGCGCTCGCGTGGGCGTGGTGGCGCGGCTTCGAGGTGGGCTGGCCGGGCGCGCTGCTGGCGCTGCTGCCGCCGGCGCTGGCGTGGTGGCCGGTGCGGCGCATGCGGGGTGCGCCGGCGGTGCCGGCTCCCGAGGCGCAGGCGGGGGGGACGCGCGACTTCGCGCTGTCCACGTTCCGCGCGGTCACGGTGATCGAGCGCCAGCTCGCGGCCGCCATCGGCGGCATCGCCCGCGCCCTCGGAGCGCCCGCGCGCGACCTGCACTCGGGCGACGCGCAGGAGTACCTGCTGTTCCTGGTCGGCGTGGCCGTGCTGGCACTGCTCCTGCCGGTGCTGCGATGAATCCCGCGGTCCAGACGCTGTTGGCGCCGTGGCTGACATTTCTGGCGCCGCTCGCGGCGCTGGCCGCCGCGACGCTGGTGCGCCGGGCCCACGCGCGCGCCAGCGAGCCGCAACCGTGGTTGGACGCTGCCGTGGTCACGCTCAGTCTGGTGCCGCTGGCGGTGGTGGTGGCGTGGCCCGGCGTGCTCACGCCGGCGCGTGCCGCGCTCGCGGCGGCGCTCTCGGTGGCGCTGCTCGCGCACGATCCGCGCGACCTGCCGCAGACCGAGTGCGCGCTCAAGCTCATGTGGGTGCTCGCGGCGGCGTTCGCGCTGTCGTGGGCCGGCGACGCGCTGCTGGCGCTCGCCTCAGGCAGCGCTCGCCCGCGCGAACAGTGGCCGGCGCTGGCACTTGCGCTCGATCCCTACTCGCTCTGGAGTGCCGCGCTCTCGCTGTCGCTGCTGGCGGGGCTCGTGCTGCTCGGGGGTGCGCCGTTCCACTTCTGGCCGGGCGACCTGTTCCACGGCGCGCGCGCACATCTCGCTCCGTTCGTGGCGGCCACGCTGCAACTGGCGGGCGCGGCGTGGTTGTTGCGTCACGTGGATGGAGTCACAGAGTTCCCGGTGGCGGCACAACTCGTGCGGTCGTTGCTGACGCTTGCGGCAGCGGTGGCGCTGGCCGGAGGTGCGGCCACGCTCGGTTACCAGACGCGGCCCGAGCGCCGCGTGGGCGCAATGGTGAGCCTGCAGGGTGGGCTGGTGCTGGCCTCACTCGCCGCGGATCCCACGCGCACACCGTTCGCCGACCACGGCGGGCTCGCCGCCTGGGCCGGCCACCTGTTGCTCGCGGCAACGGGTGCGAGCCTATTGTCGCGCTTCCTTCCGGTGGCTGCGGCAGACGCCGAACGCGCGTCGGTGCTGTTCCGGCGTCACCCGTGGAGCGGCGCCGCCGGAGGCTACGCGCTGCTCTCGCTCGCCGGCGCTCCGGGCACGCCGGGCATGCACGTGTGGCTCGACACGGCTCGAACGCTCGCGGACCAACGTCACCCCGGGCTGCTGTTAGGCCTGGCACTCGCATGGCTCGCGGCGTTCGGCGTGGCCGCGAGCGAGCTCCGTCGCGGCTTCGGTTCCCCCGACGGCTCGCCGCCGCCCGACCGACACGTGCCGCGCTCGATCCGGGCCGCGCTGTGGACCGCGTGCGCGGCACTCGTGGCGTTGCTGTGGGCGTGGCGCGGCGTGCGCTAAGGCGGTTCGCAGCGAGCCGCCGCGCGCTCCAGCGCGAAGGCCCGCCGCGGGTCGCGACGGGCCTCGGCCAGGGAGATGGTGCGCCGCCTTGGAATCGAACCAAGAACCTACTGATTAAGAGACCATTACCGCCGCCCGCACGAAGCGACTGTCGCACAACGCATTCTGAAGACCGACAAGTAATTGCGTGCGCGAAGCACAGGGACTGGAGGGTACGGAAGGGTAACGCAAAGGAACTCGAAACGGGACCACTTGTCCCGTTCTTGAGGTGGCGCTGTCCACGAAGAGGCCGGTGGCCACGAGGTCACTGATCCCGGGCATTGTCGACAGCAGCTGGGCGCTCGCTCGGATCGGCTCCAGCGATTTCCCCACCGCGTACATCGATCGTGCAGCATGAACGTTCTCATCCTCTTGCCTGCTGGCGGGCCGGCCGATAGCCTTGCTCGATGCTTCCTGCGACGCTTCCGCTCGACGCCTACCGCCCGTTCCGCCGCGACGTCGAGGCCCAGCGCCCGGCGATGGCGACGATCGCGTCGCGGCACGGGCTGCCGCGCGCAGAGCTCGCGCCGTTCTCGGAGGGCACCCAGATCGTCTGGGGCACGCAGCGCTCCGTCATCAAGCTGTTCGTGCCCACGTGGCCCGAGGACGCGCGCGTCGAGATATTGATGCTCGAGCGGCTCGTTGGCGCGGGCCTGCCGGTGCCGCAGCTCGAAGCGCGCGGCGAGGTCGCGGGCTGGCCGTACGTCGTGATGAGCCGGCTTCCGGGCCAGCGCGTTCCCGAGGCATGGCCCGGGCTCGATGCGGACGCGCGCGAGCGGCTGGCGTACGACATCGGCGCGGCGATGGCGCGCCTCGCCGCGCTGCCCGTGACCGGGCTCGACGCGTTGCGCGCCCCGCAGGAGTCGCTGCTGGCCGAGCGGCGGCCACGGCTGCTTCAGGATCAGCGCGAGCGAGGAGGCGACGACGCGCTGGAGGCGCAGCTGCAGACGTTCCTCGACGCGCTGCCGCCGCTGCTGCCGGCCGAAAGCGTCCTGATGCACGCCGACCTGACGGCGGACAACATCCTCGTGCACGACAGCCGGCTCGCCGGATTCATCGACTTCGCGGACGCCTTCGTGGGCCCGTGGACGTACGAGCTGGCGGCGACCTCCTGCTTCGTGACGCAGGGCGATCGGCGCTCGCAGCGCGCGCTCCTTTTGGGCCGCGGCGTCGAAGCGACGCCCGAGCTCCTCGTTACGCTGCGCTGCTGGGCTGTGCTCCACCGCTACGGCCACGTCGCGATAATGATGCAGCACGCCGGCCACGCGAGCCTGTGGAGCTGGCTCGACACGCTGTGGCTGCCCTGAGGACCCGGCGCGCGGTCCGCTCATCACGAGGCCAGGACCGCTCGGGCTGCTGCGCCCGACATCCGGCGAGACGCTCCTCCGTATCACCGGTCCCCGCTGACTAAGTTGGTGCGCCGCCTTGGAATCGAACCAAGAACCTACTGATTAAGAGTCAGTTGCTCTGCCAATTGAGCTAGCGGCGCAGTGCGCGAGGGGGCATGAGCACCTCGCGAAAAGCCGGGGGAATCTAGCTTCGGGGGCATGGACCGTCAAGCGACGGCGCAGCGCGCGTCGCAAGCTCGACAGGCCGCAGGCGCGTCGTGCGCCCGTGCGCCACGCGCAAGCATCGCGTGTTCCCGCGTGGTATGACGTGCGCGCGCGCTGCGTGCTAACTTGCCTCGTTCCACGAGTCCCACGGCAGGTCTCCATGAACGGGAGGACACGGTTGGCGATCCGTATCGAGCGCATGGACGACGGTCGGCTGGCTCGCAAGCGCTGGCTGTTCGTGCTCGCCTACGTGGCCTTGATCTTCGTGCTCAGTGCTCAGCCGGGCCTCTACATCCCAGGGACGTTCGAATACAAGGACAAGATTGCGCACGCCATCGAGTACGGCGGGCTGAGCTGGCTGGTGCACGCCGCCGTGCGCGACACGTGGCCCGGCACTTCGGCGGGCCGTCGCGTGCTGCTCGCGGTACTGGCCATCTCGTTGCTCGGCGTGGCCGACGAGGTGTTCCAGCGGGGTGTGCCCGGCCGCGATTCGTCCGTGTTCGACTGGATGGCCGACACGCTCGGCGCATCGCTGGCGCAGTGGTTGGGCCTCGCCCGTGACAAGCGACGCGGGGTCATGAAGGGCAAGGGCTGACATGGCGCCCCGTCACCAGGCCCCACGCGGCACGCGCGACCTGCTGCCGGAAGACGCGGCGCGCTGGCGACGGGCCGAAGCGAGTGCTCACGGCGTGCTCGAGCGCTACGGCTATGGCGAGCTGCGCACGCCGATGTTCGAGGACGTGGAGCTGTTCGCGCGCACCGCGGGCGAGGCGAGCGACGTGGTGCAGAAGGAGATGTACCGCTTCACCGATCTGGGTGATCGCGAACTGGCGCTTCGGCCCGAGTTCACCGCCGGCGTGATGCGAGCGTTTCTCGAGCACGGCCTGGGCGGGCGCTCGCGCGTGCACCGGCTGTGGAGCATGGGACCGGTGTTCCGCTACGGACGGCCGCAGAAGGGGCGCTATCGGCAGTTCTCGCAACTGAACTGCGAGCTGGTGGGCTCGGCGGCCCCCGGCGCCGACGTCGAGATGATCGCGCTGTTCGTGGACCTCTACGAGGCGTGGGGCTTCACCGACCTGACCGTCAAGCTGAACAGCGTGGGCCAGCCCGCGTCGCGGCGCGAGTACGGCGATCGCTTGCGCGTGCTGCTGGCGCCGCATCTCGACCGGCTCTCCGAGGACTCGCGCCGGCGCCTGGAGCAGAATCCCCTGCGCGTGCTGGACACGAAGGACGACAAGGATCTCGCCGTGCTGGCGGAGCTCTCGAGCGAGCTACCGCACATGCTCGATGTGATCGACGCGGATGATCGCTTGCACTGGGACCAAGTGCTGGCCGGGCTCGACGCCGCCGGCATCCGCTACGACGTGGACCACGGCTTGGTGCGCGGACTCGACTACTACACGCGCACGGCGTTCGAGGTGCACGACGCTTCACTCGGCGCCCAGAGTGCACTGGGCGGGGGCGGGCGCTACGACGGGTTGATCGAGCAGCTGGGCGGCAACGCCACGCCGGGCGTGGGGTTCGCGATCGGGCTCGACCGCGCGCTGCTGCTGATGCAGGAGCGCGGCTTCGCAGCCGAGGCGGTCGACACGGTGTGCGTGGTGGCCATGGACGCGACTCGCGCCGGCGCCACCGCGCTGGTTCGCGAGCTGCGCCAGCGCTTCCGCGTTGAGACCGACGTGGAAGCACGCGGGTTCGCTGCGCAGATGAAGGCCGCGGGCAAGAGTGGCGCACGCTTCCTGGTGATCGCCGGCGAGGACGAGTGGGCGCGCGGCGAGGTGGCGCTGAAGGACTCGAGAACAGGCGAGCAGAAGACCGTGAAGCGCGAAACACTCGCGGACGAGCTCTCGGCCCGCACGAAGGGATAGGAGAACGCGACGTGGCAGAAGAGCTCGAAGGACTCGGCGACTGGCGGCGCAGCCACACGTGCGGGGAGCTGGCGCGCGCCAATGCGGGGGCGACGGTGACGTTGATGGGCTGGTTGCACCGCTCGCGCGACCACGGCGGCGTGCTGTTCACCGACGTGCGCGATCGCTACGGCCTCACGCAGGTGGTGTTCCACCCCGAGACCGGCGGCGAGGCGCTGTTGGACCGCGCCTCGCGGCTCGGCAACGAATACGTGATCGCCGTGCGCGGCGTGGTGATGGAGCGCCCGGCCGATGCCATCAACGTGGACCTCGCCACCGGCACCATCGAAGTAGACGCGCGCGAGCTGAAGCTCTTGTCGGCGTGCGACCCGCTGCCGTTTCAGGTGAACGAGGAGCACATGCTGGCGAGCGAGGATCTGCGCCTGAAGTTCCGCTACCTGGACTTGCGCCGGCCGGAGCTCTCGGCGCTGCTGGCGCTGCGCCACAAGGCCGCCGCGGCCGCGCGCAACTACCTATCGAGCCAGAGCTTCTTGGAGATCGAGACGCCGCTGCTGGTGAAGCCCACGCCCGAGGGGGCACGCGACTACGTCGTGCCGAGCCGCGTGCACCACGGCAGCTTCTACGCGTTGCCGCAGAGCCCGCAGCTCTACAAGCAGACGCTCATGATCAGCGGCTGCGACCGCTACTTCCAGCTCGCGCGCTGCCTGCGCGACGAGGACTTGCGCGCCGACCGGCAGCCCGAGCACACGCAGATCGACCTCGAAATGAGCTTCGTCAGCGAGGACGACGTGTTCACCGCCGTCGAAGGCCTGTTCGCCGCGATGTGGCAGGAGACGCTGGGCGTGAAGCTCGCCACGCCGTTCCCGCGCATCACCTACGACGAGTCCATGCGCACCTACGGCAGCGACAAGCCCGACCTGCGCATCGGCCTCACGTTCACCGACGTGACCGCGATCTGCGCCCAGTCCCCGCGCAACGTGGTGGCGAACGGTGCCAAGGCGCCCGGCGGCATCGCCGTGGCCATGACGCTGCCCGGCGGCGCCGAAATCAGCGGCACACAGCTGCGCAAGTTCGAGGACGTGGTGAAGACGGCCGGTGCCGGCGGGCTCACGTTCTTCAAGGTGCTGGCGAGCGATCGCGAAAAGCAGCAGGTCATCTTTCCCGACGGACTGCTCGACGAGTTCCTGGCGAAGGTCGGCGCGAAAGACGGCGACGCCGTGGTGTTCACGAACGGCCCGTGGGAGCGCACGTGCAAGGCACTCGGCGTGCTGCGCTCGCAGCTGGGACTGTCCGAGCTGGAGAAGAAGGGACTGCTCGGCAAGTCCGGCCACGAGCAGGACTGGCGGTTCGTGTGGGTGCGCCAGTTCCCGCTGTTCGAGTGGAACGACGAGAAAAAGCGCTGGGAGCCCAAGCACCACATGTTCACCATGCCGAATCCCGAGCATCTCCAATACCTCGAGACTGACCCCGGCAAGGTCTACGCACAGCTCTACGACGTGGTGCTGAACGGCAACGAGCTGGGCTCGGGCTCGATCCGCATCCACCGCCCCGACATCCAGGAGCGCGTGATGAAGGTGGCGGGACTCACCCAAGAGCAGGCGCACGAGAAGTTCGGCTTCCTGCTGGAAGCCTATCGTTACGCCTCGCCGCCGCACGGCGGCATCGGGATCGGGCTGGACCGCATCATCATGCTGTTGGGCGGCCGCGACTCGATCCGCGACGTAATCGCGTTCCCCAAGACGGCAAGCGCCACGTCGCTGATGGACGGCTGCCCGAGCCCGGTGGAAGGGGAGACATGGCGGGAGTTGGGACTCAGGCCGGCGGAGGGTGCGGCGGCAGCGGCCGGCGCGGCGAACCCCAAGGCCTGAGCCCGCGGCCGCTCGGGGAGCTCGCAGCCGGCGCGGTCGGGCGATGTTCGCCATCGCAATGCTTTACACACGAAAGGAGCCAGGTCATGGAACTGGGTGCGTTTTCGATCAGCTTGGCCGTCAAGGATCTTGAAGCATCGAAGGTGTTCTATGAAAAGTTCGGCTTCACCGTTTTTGGCGGGGATGCTTCACATAATTGGCTGATCTTGAAGAACGGCAATCACGTACTTGGTCTTTTTCAAGGGATGTTCGAGAAGAACATCCTCACTTTCAACCCCGGGTGGGACAGCAACGCACAAAAGTTGGGCAGCTTCACAGACGTTCGCGATCTGCAGCGCAAGTTGAAAGCCCAAGGCGTGAAGCTGACGACTGAGGCAGATGAGAATACGACGGGGCCCGGCAGCCTTATGGCCGTGGACCCAGACGGAAACACGATTCTGGTCGATCAGCACGTGTGAGTGTGGTGCCACCGGTGAGTAGCATCGTCGAAGCGGAGCTGATCAGTGCTGCAAACGCATGGGACCGGGCCATGGTCGCAAACGACCCGGAGGCGATCGGGCTGTACATGGCTGACGACTGGATGATCATCGGGCCGGATGGCCGCGTCGGAGACAAGGCGACCTTTCTGGAGTTGGTGCGATCGGGGAGCCTGACTCACGACGTGATGGAATCTCACGAACTGAAAGTTCACTTTTACGGCGACACCGCCGTTGTGACCGGACGAGGGGTGTCCAGTGGACGGTGTCAAGGGCAGTCCTTCTATTTGGTAGAGCGGACCTCGTGCGTCTTTGTCAGGCTGCGAGATCGCTGGGCATGCGTGTTGACGCACCTGTCGCAGATCGCAGAACAATAGAGGGTTGCCGCCTACCTCCGGATGGACCCGCCATCCGCGGCGCGGCGTGCCCAGGACCGGGTTCGCATCGCAGAACTGGTAGTGAATGACGCCCAACTCCTCCCATCGTGGGAGTCCCATGGACGCAGAGACCGCCGGGAATGATTCTGATCGGATGGTGACTCGGGCATACTGCGACGCCGATTGGCCAGCGGTCTGTGCCATCCACGATCGGGCGCGGCCCGACGAGCTGCGAGGCTCGTGCGATACGCGTGCCTTCGTCCCGCTGGCCGAGGATCAGGGCGACACCGAGAACTTCCGGCGCTCCCGGAAGGTCGTCGCCTGTCTCGAAGAGAAAGTGGTCGGGTTCGTCGGCGTCGATGGGACGTACCTCTCCTGGCTGTACGTCGACCCCGCCTTCTACGGTCAGGGAATCGGTCGACGATTGCTCCGACTCGGTGTCCAGCTCATCGGCCCCGAGGCATGGACAGTGGCGCTCGAAGGGAACACTCGCGCACGGCACTTGTACGAGAGCGAGGGCTTTCGGGTGGTGAACACCTATCCGGGCGCGAACGCCGGGTATCCATGCACCTGTGTGAAGCTGAGATTGTCCGCGGCTCGCTGAACGAGCAGCATTTTCGACTCTCAACCGAAGGAGGCGCACCATGACGCAGCGGTCGTTGTCACTCAGCGTCGCGCTCGGCCTGTCGTGTGTGCTCTGGAACGGTTCGGCTACCGCGGAGCAGTCGACGCCATTGTCGCCGGCGCCATCCACCGTGCAAGACCTCTATGTCGAGCCGTCTGCAACACGCGCGCTCCTGCCCGGCGAGAAGGTGGCGCACCTTCCCGACCTGGTGAATCCCGATCAACCGCCATTCTGGGCCTTCGCGGGTTCGGACGACTTCGCCTATTACGAGGCCAACCTGGAGCAAATGGCCAAGCTCGACTGGGCGTACCTGCACGGCGGCCACGGCAACATCGGCGCCAGGGCAGATGTCGAGTTCTACCGGATGTTCCTTGCCGACCTCAAACAGGCGGTGGGCAAGGCTCTGGGCGAGGTCGCGTGGGGCACGGGTGTGGACGCCGCCAACGTCAACGCCCACACGCCGTTCCTTCCCGCCTGGCTGAATGCGGTGTCCATGAATGCCACGGCCTCGTTGCGTCCGAAGTACGGCGGCTACTACGGTTTCGAAGCCGCAACTCCGCGCAACGCTGAAATGGTGGCAAGGTCGATGTTCAGCTACAAATGACCTACCGAACGGTGGGCTGCCACCGCCATGAACCTCGCGAACGCCAAGATCGCGCAGTTGCTCATTCCCGTGGAGTTCGCCGACCCCGACGGGAATCAGCTCGCGCTCATGAGCGAGGTCGCGCTCGAGAGTGCGTGACCGAGCGTGTCCGTCCTTCGATCCGCACGCACGTCATGCACCGCTCGCACGACGATTGTGAACGGAGCGCTTCTTCGGCACACTCTCGCCTCACGATGTTCATTCGACTGATCGATGTTGTCGCAGTTTCCCATCTCGACTTCCGGGGCCTCGCACCATGATCAAGTTCATGCTGTTCATTGACGGCACGTGGTTGTACTCCAACACCTCCCGGTTGGTCGGCGCGTCGGGCGAGCCCGGCTTCGTGCTCGACTTCGGCAAGCTGCCGCAGGTGCTGGCCGAGGAAGTGGGACGCCGTCTCGGCCACGACGAGTGGACCGTCGTGCGTACGCACCTGTTCGGCAGCTACGCGGCCAACGTGGACCCACGCGACCTGGAGCCGGTGGAACGACGCCTCAACTTTTTCACCATGCTTCGCCAGCAGCACCACTACGAGGTCGAGGCCTTCCCTGTCGATTTCCGGGGCAAGCGGTTGCGGCGCATCGACCGCGACCCGAACGACCTGTTCGAGGCCAAGGAGAAGTGCGTCGACATCGCGCTCGCAACGAGCATGCTGTTCAACGCCTCCATGGCCAACGCCTACGACGTGGCCATTGCCGTGATCGGCGACCAGGACTTCAAGCCCGTGCTGCAGAGCGTGCGACGGCTGGGCAAACGCGTCGCCATCGCCAGCATCAATGGCGCCTGCTCCGGCGAGTACTCCGACCCGGCCGACAAAGCGCGCGTGCGTGACGTGGAGCTCATCTGGCTCGAGGACCTGCTGCCGCGGCTCGCACGTCGCTACGACCCGCACGTACTCGAGTGCCAGTCCCCGAGTCACAAGGGCGAACGTCGCGTCGAGACCACGTACTACCCCAAGCGCGGGGAGAAGTTTTACTGCCCGGCGTGCCGCGAGGAGTTCCAACGCCAACGTGACACCGGCGCCGTGGGCACACCCACGAATGGCGGCAACGGGGGTGGCAACGGTGGCGGCAATGGCAACGGCCATGGCACGAGCGAGCCGATGACGTACGCGCCCACCGACACCACGTTGATGGGCGTGGTGAAGCACAAGCGCATGGACAAGAGCTACGGTTTCATCATGGTGGACGGCTGCGGCACGTACGACGGCGCGGAGTACTTTTTCCACGAGACCGATCTGGTGGACGGCACTCGTTTCGCCGATCTCGCCGAAGGCACCTACGTGGACTTCCAGGTCAAGGCCGAATCCCCCGCTGGGAAAGCGCCGCCGGCCCGCAACGTGCGCCGGCGCGTCGCGGTATGAAGGAGACCGCCGAGGTCCGCGAGGCCGTCGAGGTGCTCGCGCGCACGCCGGCGCTGCTCGATACGTGGCTGGTGGGGCTCTCGCAGCCGTGGCTCGAAGCCCGCGAGGGCGAGGGCACGTACAGCCCCCTCGACGTGGTCGCGCACCTCGTGCACAACGAAGAGACCGACTGGATGCCGCGACTGGAGATCGTGCTGCAGCATGGTGAAGCACAGCCATTCACGCCGTTCGATCGCGAAGGCTTCCGCGAACTCTTCACTGGCTGGCCGCTCGAGCGCCTGCTGCCGCGCTTCTCGTCGGCGCGCCGCGAGAACCTCGACCGGTTGGTGGAGCTGCGCTTGAGCCCCGTGGACCTGAACCGCACCGGCATGCACCCCGCGTTGGGTCGCGTGACCGTGCGCCAGTTGCTCGCCGGCTGGGTGGTGCACGACCTCACGCACCTGGCGCAGGTGGCGCGCGTGATGGCCAAGCACTACACCGACGCGGTGGGGCCGTGGCGCGAGTGCATGGGCGTGCTGGGCGACCGCGTTCGCTGAAACCCGGCGTCCGAGTTGCCGCCACGCACCGCGCCCGCGCAAGCTGGGCGCCATGAACGTTCCGGAAGATCCGCACCGCCCGCCGCCTCCGCCGACGGAGATCGAGTTCGACGAGCCGCTCCCCGGCTACGTGCCGCCCGATCCCGACGAGCCGCCCCCGGTGGAACTCTGGCGAGCGGTCGGCGACGTGCAGCCGTGGGGCACGATGCTCGTGCTGTTTCCGTGCGCGGTTTTATTCTTGCTGATGGCCGTGCGCGGCGAACTGGGGGATCGTGATGCGCTACTGGCATGGGGCGCCAACGCGACGCAGCTCTCGCCGGGCGACACCGCGTGGCGACTGCTCGCCTCGACGTTCCTCCATTCGGGTCCGGGACATCTCTTCTTCAACGCCACGACACTGCTGATCTTCGGTCCGGCGGTGGAACGCGTGTTCACGCGCCCGGGGTTCTGGATCGTGTACGGCACGGGTGGCGCGCTGGCGTCACTCGCGAGCCTGGCCTGGCGAGGCGCGCGAACGCCGGAGCTTTCCCTCAGTGTCGGCGCCTCCGGTGCGATCTTCGCGCTCGGGGGCGCGCTCATGGTGGGCGCGTTCCGGCTGCGCGAGCGGCTCGCGGTGGGACGTGCGCGTTCGCTGGCCGCGGCGGTGCTCTACCTGGCGGGCACCGGGTTCGCAGCGGGCTTCGCGCGCCACGCCACCGACAACGCCGCCCACGCGGCCGGGCTTCTGGGCGGCGCGCTGGTGGCCGCGCTGCTGGGACTGAACCCGCGCCTCGAGGGCCGCGGCGCCGGGGTGATCACGCGCATCGTTGCGGCTTTCGCGGTACTTGCGCTCGGGGTCTCGCTCGCGATCGGCGTGCGCTCGGGCTTGGCGACGCCCTAGTTCCCGCCTGGTCGGCCTTCGCGCCTTTGACGGTGCGCGAGGGCCAGTGTTCCATCGCACGCAACACCCATCGCCGTCGCCCAGGGCGCAGCCTCGCACGGTCACTGACCGTCTTCGCCTTCGCGCTTTCCCTGACAATCGCGATCCGCTCCGCGCTCACGATGCGCTTGTGCTCGCGTGCGCAGCACGTCGCTTGTCGCGCATCGGGCGCCAGTGCGTGTCGGGGCACCGGCGCCCTTTCACCTGCCCGGTCGCGAGCAGGCTGCGCGCATCGCCCGGTCGGGCGAAGTTATTCCCCGGGCCTCCCGGAGCCCGGGTTCTGGCGAGACCCGTGCGATCGCTGCACCGTGCAGCGCTCGGCGCACGACGCGCGGGCCAAGTTCAGTCCGTCACGACATCGGGTTCGCCGAACACGATCGGGACCTTCCTTTCCCCCGCGGGGCCGACCCTCTCGACCGTCGCGGCTGGCTCGCCTTCATGAATGAGATGCCGTTGCCCACTCGCACCAGGTCCCGGTGGTGCGTGTCGGGTCCGACTTCCGACCCGACTCGTGGGGGGGATGCGGTGAATCATGCGACGTTGGACGGACGGATTCAGCTATGTGTTGACGAGCCGCGGCTGCTCGCGCACCGGCGCGGACGCGGCCGCCCCCAGCGCGGCCCTCGCGGCCCCCTCAACCCTCCACGCACTCCGGCCGATGACAGGCGAGAGACTGCAGCGCCGGCCAGCTTGATCGCCGGCCGCGAGGGCAGTCGCCATGAAGCGCCAGCGGAGGCCACGCCGTGAATCTCGTTCGACAGCATCCTCGACCGGCGGGAGCCGCACGACTCGTCCCGACGCCCGCGGAGATGCCGTCCGCATGGAAGACCGCGTGGCCGTGGCTGTTCTGGCTGCTCTGGGGCGTCTGGCTCGCCGTCTCGGACCTGCGTAACGACGACATCCAGCCCGCCGTGGTCCGGTTGATGATCGGGTCTCTCGTGCTGGGCTACGCCCGACCCAGGACCTGGTGGCTGTGGTCGCTGGCGCTGGCCGCGTGGGTGCCGGCCGAGCCGCTCGTCGCGGCGATCTTCCGCATGACGAGCACGTTCCAGAACGACTTCGCCGGTTGGTTCCTGCCGCCGTTGCCCGCGCTGATCGGCGGCTTTCTCGGTCGCGGCATCGCGCTGGGCGTGCACTCGCGTCGCAAGAGCTGAGCCCGCGAGGCTCAAGCAAACGCCCGCGCGTCCTCACCGGCGCGCGGGCGTTCGAATTGCGAGCAAGCGTTAGCGCGACTTCGTGCGCGTCACCGCGGCGTTGGCCAACACCGCCACGCCGCCCGAGCCGGTGTCCACGCGCACGCGGCCGGTGCCGCTGCCGATCGTGCCACGCAGGATGCCGTGGTTCTTCTCGTCCACGGTGAGCGGCAGCTCCGAGCGGATCCCGCCCGAGCCGGTCTCGATGTGCAGGCTCGCGGAGAGGTCGCGCGGCACCGACACGCGCACGCTGCCCGAGCCCGTGTCGATGTTCAGGTCCGGCGTGCGGTTCAACATGCCCACGGTGACGGCGCCGGAACCGGTGTCCACCTTGGCGCGTTTGGCGTCCACACGATCCAGCTCCACTGAGCCCGAGCCGGTGTCCACCAACAGGTCGTCGGTCACGATGTCGTCACCCGTCACGCTGCCCGAGCCGGTGTCCAGGTGCACGCTGCTGCCGCGCACGCCACTCACGCGCACGCCGCCCGAGCCCGTGTCCACCAGCAGCTGGCCCGAGAAGTCGGTCACTTCCACGCCGCCCGAGCCCAGGTCCAGCGTGAGCACGCCACGGCAGCCCACGGCGCGCGCGCCGCCCGAGCCGCCATCGAAGCGAAGTGTTCCGTCCACATTGTGGATGTCACCGCTGCCGGCCAGTGTGTAGACCGAGACTTTGCGGCCCTTCGGCACCTTCACCACCAGGTCGGTCCACGCTTCGGTGCCGGTGCCGCTGCCCTTGACGGTGATGCCCAGATCGAAGAACCCGAGTGAGTTCATCGAACGACCCCAGGTGCCGTCCTTGCGGATTTTCGACGTGGTGTTGGACCAGCGGCCCATGGGTGGGTACACGATGCGCCTGCCGGGGTAGAGCACGCGCAAGGCGGAGTGGTCGCCGATGGGGTCGTCGCTCACGGTGAGCTGGCCGGCATCGCGGCCCGCGAGCGTCACCGTCACCTCCACCGTGCTGCCGGTGGCGGGCTCGATCCGCACTTCGCCGGCGGGGTTCCAGATGGCGACGTCGTCGCCGGTGAGCGAATAGGTGCGGGCCGCGGCGTCCGGCGCATGGAGGGACGGCAGCAGCGCAAGCGCGCCGATCGCTGCCAGATGGCGGAGGGTCATAGGTCACCTGTCCGGTAGGGGTACGAGGGGAGCGCCCGCTCGGGCGGGCGTCATGGAACTGTAGACGGCGCGAAGGCACTGCGGGTTGCATCCGGGCTTCCCAGCCCGCTCCGGGCGGACGCGGGCCGCGCTGGTCCGAGGCCCCGCAGCGCAGGGAATCCCGGGCTCGCCGCCGGGGCCGAGCCTGTTCCAACCTAATCAGTGCCCCGGCGGTCCAATCCGCTGAATGTCCGCCACCCTGACCTGGCATCCGACCTTGACCCTGGAACGACCCGCCCTGTCCCAGAGCCTCGAGACGAGCGACGTTGCGCTGGCCGCGCGAGGAGACGCGCAGGCCTTCCGTCGCCTCTACGAGGAGAACGTGGGCCGTGTGCACGCGCTGGCGCGTCGCATGGTGGGCTACGAGCACGCCACCGAGCTCACCCAGGATGTGTTCGTGCGCGCATGGCAGAAGCTGCACACGTTCCGGGGCGAAGCAAAATTCTCGACCTGGCTCCATCGTCTGGCGGTAAACCTCATCCTCAGCCGTCGCGCGTCACTGGCCACGAATCGCGCGCGCTTCCTGGCCGACGACCAGGTGATCGAACGCCTGGAGTCGCGCCCGGGCGGGCGCGAACATGGCATCGACTTCGAAAACGCCATCGGCCGGCTGCCCGACGGGGCTCGCACCATCTTTCTGCTGCACGACGTCGAGGGTTACCGCCACGCGGAGATCGCGGGGCTGCTCGGCGTGACCACGGGCACCACCAAGGCCCAGTTGCACCGCGCTCGCATGTTGCTGCGCGGGCATCTCGAGGCTTGAGCGGAGACGAAGGAATCATGAACACCGACCGATTCACCGAACTGCTGTCCGACTACCTGGACCACGACCTCCCGCGCGCCGAGTTCGACGCCGTCGAGCGCCACTTGGGCACGTGCGCGGAATGCCGCGATGTGCTCGCGGGGCTCGCGGACGTGAAATCGCGTGCGGCCTCGCTCGTGGACCCGCCGGCGCCGATCGATCTCTGGGCGGGGATCGCGTCACGAATCGGCTCGGCGGGTTCCACCAGCGAAGCCCCGGCGCGCCGCGCGGTGGTGCTGGAGCTGCCGCGGCGCGAGCGGACCCCTCTGCGTTGGGTGCCCTGGGCGCTCCCGCAATGGCTGGCGGCGGCGGCGGTGATCGCGGTGGTGGCGGCGGGCGCGGTGTGGTTCGCGCAGGGCCGAAAGGCGTCGGACAGCACGCGCGCCGGCGTGGCCACGACACCGGCCGTCACCGAAACCGACGCCGCGTCCGCCGACTTTGACGCCTCGCGCATCGAGGGCGAGATCGGCGAGCTGCAGCTAGCACTCGAACGTGGCCGCGGCAAGCTCGACCCCAAGACCGTACAGGTGCTCGAGGACAATCTCCGCATCATCCGCAAGGCCACCGAGGATGCGCGCCAGGCGTTGGAGCAGGATCCCGCCAACCGCGAACTCAAGGACTACCTCGCGGGTTCCGTGCAGCGAAAACTCGACATGGTACGCCGCGCCGCGGTGCTGGCCGGTGTCTAGGAGCTTGGGCATGAGGCGAGCCTTCCCCCTGTTGCTGTTGGCCGCGTTCGCGGCGCCCGCCGCTTGGGCGGACGAGACCGCCGAGGAGTCGGCGGCGCGCATCTCGGCGCGGCTCGATGAGGCCATCGCGCAAGCCCATCGCGCCACGGCGAGGGCGCACGCCAAGTCTTCTTCGGGGGTGCTGGTCACGCCGAACGCGATCTACTTCGTGGATGGCGCCGAGGTGCCGATCGATTGGATGGAGTGGGTGGAGCCGGTGAAGGCGCGTCGCGTGCGCCGCGCCGCCCAGACCGACACGATCGTGCGCATCGGGCCCGGCGTCACGCTGTCGCTCGCCAACCTCTCGGGCGACATCCGCGTGGCGACATGGAATCGAAATGAAGTCCGCATCCAGGCCGAGCACGACCGCTCCGACCAGCTGGTCACCCAACTGCGTGGTTCGACCTTGAAGCTGGGCGTGGGCTCGCGGCGTGCCTCGCCCGCCGACGTCGAGTGGACACTCACCGTTCCCGCGTGGTTGCCGCTCGAGCTGTCGGGCATCGAGAGCGAGATCGAAGTCAGGGGCCTGCGTTCGTCGGTGCGCGCCCAGTCCATGCGCGGCGACGTCATCGTGGTCGACTGCCGGGGCCCGCTCGAGGCCAACTCGATCGAGGGCGAGGTGCACGTGACCGACGTGAGCGGCAACGTGACTGCCGGCTCGGTCAACAACATCGTGCGCCTCCTGCGCGTGGTGGGGCCGGTCGAGGCCCAGACGATCAATGGCGACATCCAGATGGAGAAGCTGGAATCCGTGGACGTGGACGCCAGCACCGTGAACGGCCGCGTGTACTTCGCCTCGGGCTACCAGCCGCGCGGGCGCTACGTGTTCTCGTCTCACAACGGCAGGATCATCGTGCCGACGCCCACGGACCAGAGCGTGAACGTGACCCTGTCCTCGTATCAGGGCCAGGTCGAGTCTTCCGTCCCGATGCCCGCGCCGGTGGCGCGTAGCAAAGGCCGTTTGATGCGCTTCGTGATGCGAGACGGCGTGGACACGCCCGACGTGCCCAACGCGCCGAACGCCCCGCGTGCGCCGCGACCGCCCCGCACGCCACGTGTGGCGCGTGCCCTCATCGCACCGGAACTCGAGCTGGAGTCGTTCGGCGGCCTCATCCGTCTGGCGTCCCAGGAAGATGTGCTGCGCGCTCTCAACATCCAGCGCTCGAGACTCGACAGCCTGCGCGCGATGCGCGTGCGCGGCCGCGCCGAGCTCGAGGCCGCCCGCCGCCACGCGCGTCATCGCGTGGCACCCACGCCGCCTCCCGCGCCGACACCGGAATCGCCACCGCCGAGCGACTGACCGGCGCATCTCCCACGCGCATCCCCCGACCGCCGTCCGGAACACCGGGCGGCGGTCTTCTTGCATGCGAAATCGGCCATGTCCCGGGGTGCACGGAAGTGACATGATGATGGGCGCGAGACTGGCGGTTCCGCTCGCCCGCGCAGGGCTGCGCTGTATTTCGCGCCGCCAGGCGCCACGACTCGAAACGCCGCTTGCGACAAGGACGCGTGGGCCAACGTTACAGGAGCCACCTTGTGCCGACCGTGCCGCGTTCCCGCTTGCGGACCTGTCCGCCCACCCGCATTTGTCGCACGCAGCCACGCAGTTCGTCTCATCGCGTCGGCGAGCGTTCTGGCGTTCATCCTGCTTGGAACGATCTCTCCCGCAATCGCCAACGTGACGACCGTTCCCGACGACTTCCCCACGATCCAGGCGGCCGTGGACCATCTGACGGGTTCCACCGTTCGCGAAACGCTGCTCGTGCGCGGCGGGATCTATCAGGAGCGATTGGTACTACGTGACGGCATCGTGATCAAAGGCATCCCACCGAGCGACGGTCCGGACCAGATGCCGCGGATCGACGCACTCGCGATCAACCCCGGCGGTAGTGGACACTTCGCGTTGCGCTTCGGCGTCCATTCTATCGGCCTGCAGGTTGCTGGTCCGACCACTACATTCAGCATCGACGGCCCACTCGACATCAGTTTCGAGTCATGTCAGTTCGACTCCGGGATGTCGGATGGGTCCAGGTACTCGTTCTCCGAGCTCACGAGAATCACGATGACGCGCTGCACGTTGTTCGGAGTCGTCACACTCAATGCGTACGAGGGCACCGTCGACTCGAGCATCGTCCACGGCCCATTGTTTCTAAGCACACCCTACTGGGGTCGAGTTCGGGACAATCGCTTCGAGGGCATTGCCGGCACCGCGGCCACCATCTACACGCGAGACGCGCATGTCGCCCGGAACATCGTTCAAGACTGCCGGGGCGGATTCTTGGTGCTCACCGAGGAGGGAAGCAGTCTGATCGAGGACAATCGGATCAATGGCTGCGAGGAGAACGGCATCCAGGCATTGGCGGACGCACACACCGGCGACTTGCTGCAGATCATCCGGAACCGCGTCACCCGGTGTCGTGGCTATGGCATTTCCGGCAGTGGTCTGATCGTCGCGCGGGACAACATCGTGCTCGACTGCGGCGGCGACGGGCTCGAGCTGTCTCAGCTGGAAGAAACGGGAGCGATAGAGGGAAACGTCGTCGCCAGGTGTGGGAACCACGGCATCCGGCTGACTCACGACGGCGGCTACCAGACCGCGAGCTGGATCATGAGGAACAACACCGTCTACGGATGCGGCGGGCCCGGCATCTCCATGTCGGACCTGCCCGGCGGGACTGTCTCCAACAACATCGCCTTCCGCAACCTTGGACACGGACTTCTCGCCGTTCGCAGCGAGCCGCTGCTGGTCTCGTGCAATGACTGGTTCGAGAACCGGGAAGGCGCCACCTCTGGGATCGCCCCGTCCGCGAGCGACCTGGCCGTGGACCCTCTCTTCTGCGACGTGGCACATGACAACGTGCATCTCGCCGCCGACTCGCCGCTGCTCGACGCTCCCGGCTGCGGCTTGATCGGAGCCCTGGGCCAGGGCTGCGCGGCGACGCCGATCCAGATCGCCTTCGACTTCACACCCAAGGCACTCAACCTCACCTCCCGCGGTCGCTGGGTGATGGGGTTGCTCGAGCCAGGCTCGCCCTACGTCGCGAGCGACATCGACATCGCGTCCATCCGGCTCCACGGCGTGGCGGTGGACCCTGAGGCCAAGCTCTCCCTCGGGGACCACGACAGGAATGGCGTACCCGACCTGACGGTGAGGTTCGACCGGATGGCGGTGGGGCGCACCGTGACTGATGGCGAAGACGCTTCGGTCGCGGTCACCGGCACGATGGCCGGCCGTGCATTCCTCGGCACCGATGCCATCCGCGTGCGCCGCGCGGTTGGCCCGACACAGGTGGACATCAGCCACGAGTCGTCAGTCACCGCGGCCCCACTTCCGCTGGCGGTCCGGGTAGCGTCAGCCATCCCGGCAGCGGACGGGAGAATGCGCGTGGAGTTCGCGTTGCCCGAGGGAAGTCCGGCTCGGCTCGAGTTGCTGGACGTGGCCGGGCGTGTGCTGCGCTCGACGCACGTCGGAGACCTGGGGCCCGGCCGCCACACGCTCGACCTCTCGAGCGGCCGCGACCTGCGACAGGGGATCTACTTCCTACGACTTCGGCAGGCAGGAAACGAAGTCCTGGCCCGAGCGGCTGTAGTTCGGTGAGCGAGACACCCCCGCACTACGACATCGGAAGCTCTCTCCGCTAGGCGAACTTCCCTGCCTCGAACTCCGTCGAAGGCTGAGGCGCGCGACAGGTCAGGGGCCCGGGGATTCCGGCATTCACCTCTCTGCGCGCGCCCTTTGGCGCCAGCCTCCTGAGTGCGAACTTGACCCGCTCCTCGAGCGACCCGTCAGGGATCGACTCATCACAGAGCGCCGCCGCACGACGCGCCTCGTCGGCCTTGAGCCCCAGCGCCCGCAGCCACGGGGTCACGTCTTGCTCGTCTCTCGGATCCTCCGCGGCTTCCGGCCGCATACGGGCCCCGACTGCCGCACGCGTTTGCTCCGTCCTGCACCTCGCTTCTTCTCGCTTGTGGCGCATGAACTCGGTCCCGTACGTTTGCTCGGCCGTGTACTGGTTGTGAGCGCGACACCGGAGCCTTATCCCGTCCGTCGTAGCCTGGCCGCCGCGCGCCACCGCTTCGACGTGATCGAATTCCAAGCGTGTGCGCGCCGAGCACCGGTGTCCGCGATCACTTTCGAACGTGCACTGGCCGCCATCGCGCTGCCAGACCTTGCGCCGGACGTGGGCAGGGACATGGCGCTCGTTCTTGGACCGTCGCCGCGGGCGCGGGCGGGAGGTGGCGGCACACTTGCGCTTCTCGAGCTGGGCGAGCAGGGCATCGAGGGCGCGGTCGAGCACCTCGGCGACGTCTCCGGAAGGGACCGCGTGCCCGAGCAACTCTTGGGCGCGGCGAAGTTTGTCGTGCGTGCCTTGTCCGATGGTCAGCTGAAGTGCGAACCGCTCCGGCGACAGCGGCGTGACCCTCGCCCGCGGGGCGGGAGGCTCAACATGCCCCGGGGCATGCTCGGCGGATCCTTCAACATGCCCTGGGGCATGTTCGTCGGTGAGCCGCGGGGGTGCGATCGGCTGAAGCCGGCTCGGCAGGTCGGGCCGCGGGAAGCGCTGTGCGAGCAGCACCTCGATCTCAGCCTTGGTCCGGTGTGCGGCCGCCGCCAGAAGCTCCTCGGCGGTCTCCTCGGTGAGGTGCGGTGCCAGCAGGACGACGGCACTCAGGTGCAACCGGCCGTCGGCCAGTGCCGGGAAGATGACAGGGAACTGGCTTGCTGCGCGCGCCGCGTGGATGCGCTTGGAAGCCGCGTCCTCGGAAAGATGCAGCTCGCCCACGCACCAGGCGTGCATCGACGGATAGGCCGCCGGCAGGTAGAGCTTGCGCGCGTCCACTTCGGCGAGGTGGGCCAGCAAGGTGGCGGTGGTGGTGCGTTCCTGGTGGAGGAGCGCGTTCAGGTCACGCAACAGCACATGGTCCGCGAGATGCGACAGCGAGTAACGCCTCATGGTGGGACTCCGCGATAGAGACGAATCGCGGGGGCAGCACAATTCATAACATGCGTGTTCGCGGCGCTCGGAGAGCCACGGAGTGCGCGAAACGTGCCGCACGACGAGAACTTTCTCGGCGAAGCAGCTTGCAGGACGTCAGCAAGAACTCTCGACACGCTGGTACGCGACCAGCGCAGGAGCCGCGCTGCGCGGGAGGCAAGCTCCGATTTCCTGTCCAACGAATTCGTCGCGTTCGATTCGAATTTCGTTCGCATCGCGACCGGCCGCTCGCCGCGGGCCGAGCGCAGCGCCCGCCCCCTCCGACTGTCCGTTTGTGGGACGCCCGGTCCCACGGCCGAACAGCTCCGGCTCGTGCCCGCGGCTGGGACGCAAGCACAACTCGTGACCGCACAACGGATTCGCGATCGGCTCGGCGTGGCCCGGTTCTTCCTTATGCGCTTCGCTGGTCTTCCGACCGGAATCGGGTTCACGCGCCGGACCCGCTCGCGCTGCGGCAGCTCGCGAGCGAGGCCGGCGCATCCGCAATCGAACGTCTGCGTAAAGGACGAGATGGATATCCCGCGCCAGAAGCCCAAGGTGAATCGAGTTCCGTGGGTGATCGCCACCGCACTGCTGGTGGTGGTGACCACGGTGGGGCTCGCGCGCCTGCGGCCGGCGGCACCCACAGTGGAGAAAGGCACGCTGTGGATCGACACCGTGAAGCAGGGCGAGATGCTGCGGCAGGTGCGCGGCAACGGCACGCTCGTGCCCGAGGACCTGCGCGTGGTCTCAGCACTCACCGCCGGGCGCATTGACCGCGTGCTCGTGCGCCCCGGTGCCCGCTGCGAAGTGGGCACGGTGCTGCTCGAGATGAGCAATCCGGACGTGCAGCTTCAAGCCCTCGACGCCGAACGCCAGGTGAAGGTGGCCGAGGCCGATCTCGCGTCGCTGCGTTCCTCACTCCAGGGGCAGCGCCTGGCCGCGGTCTCGAGCGTGGCCGAGGCGCGGCGCGCGGCGAAGGAGGCCGAGCGCGCGGTCAAGGTGGCCGAGCGGCTGGCGAGCGAAGGGCTCACGTCGAGCATGGAGATCGACCGCGCACAGGACAACCTGGTCGAGGCGCGCGAGCGGCACGACAGCGAGAAGGAGCGCCTGGCGCTGCTCGCTGAATCGCTCACCGCGCAGCTGGCGCTCCGCCAGGCAGAGGTCGAGCGCCTGCGCGCCATCGCGCGCTTCCAGTTCGAACGGGTGGCGTCCATGACGGTGCGCGCGGGGCAGAAGGGTGTGCTGCAGTCGCTGTCACTCCAGCCCGGCCAGTGGGTCAACCCGGGGCAGGAGCTGGCGCGCGTGGCGGGGCAGGACCGACTGAAGGCGGTGGTGCGCGTGCCCGAGACGCAGGCGCGCGACCTGGCATTGGGGCTATTGGCCGACGTGGACACGCGCAACGGCATCGTCAAGGGACACGTGGCGCGTGTGGATCCGGGTGCGCAGAACGGCACCGTCTCGGTGGACGTGGCGCTCGACGGCGCGCTGCCGCGCGGCGCGCGCCCCGACCTGTCCGTGGACGCCACCATCGAGATCGAGCGGCTCGCGAACGCCATCTACGTGGGCCGTCCGGCCGACGGTTCGAGCGAGTCCACCGTGGGCCTGTTCGTGCTCGACGTCGATGGCCGGCACGCGAATCGCGTGCAGGTGGAACTGGGCCGCGGCTCGGTCAACGCGATCGAGGTGCGCAAGGGCTTGAAACCCGGCGACCGGGTCATCCTTTCTGAGATGACGCGCTGGGATGCCGTGGATCGAGTGAAGCTGCAGTGAACGCCCACGACTGAACGGGCAGGGGAGACACGACGATGGACGTGCTCATCCAAGACTTGCGCTACGCGTTCCGCTCGCTGCGCCGCGCGCCGGGCTACACGGCAGTGATCGTCGCGGTCATGGCGCTCGGCATCGGCGTGAACGTCTTGACTTTCAACTTGCTCTACGCGATCGAGTTCCGGCCGTGGCCGCTGCCCGAGGCCGAGCGCGTGGTCTACGTCGGCATGACCGAGCCGAAGCACGCCACCGAGCGGGGCGGGCTGTCGTGGCAGAACTACCAAGACCTGCGCGAACGCACCCAGTCGTTCAGCTCGTTCGGCGCCTACTGGGAGCATGTCGCCGTCGTGACGCTCGACCGTGAGCCCGAACGCCTGTTCGGGGTGAGTCTCACCGCCGACGTGTTCCCTGCACTCGGGGTGCGTCCCGCAATGGGGCGCGGCTTCACGCATGACGAGGAGGTGTGGGGCCGCAACTGGAACCAGGTCATGATCAGCGATCACATCTGGCGCGATCGCCTCAAGTCCGACGCCAACGTGCTCGGTCGCACGATTCGGTTGAACGGCCGTGTGCGCACGATCGTGGGCGTCATGCCGCCCAAGTTCCGCTGGCCGGAGATCGAGGACTTCTGGATCCCCGCCGGTTTCAACGCCGCCGAGGATCGCCGCTCGGGCCAATCGCTGCAGGGCATCGCGCGGCTCAAGCCCGGGGTCACCATGAAGCAGGCCAACGCCGAGGTGGACGCGGCCGTACGCGCACTCGGCGGCCAGTACCCAGAAGTCAAGGACTTCGGCGGGCACGTCGACGGCATGCAGGAGCGGTGGAGAAGCGGCGCACGCCCGGTCATGACCGTCATGCTGCTCGCCGCGATGTTCGTGCTGCTCATCGCGTGCGCGAACGTCGCCAACTTGGCACTCGCCCGCGCGAGCGCGCGCCGGCGTGAGATCGGGCTGCGCCTGGCCCTCGGCGCGTCGCGCGGCCGCATCATCCGCCAATTGCTCACTGAAAGCGTGCTCGTGTCGCTCGCCGGCGGCATGCTGGGGGTGTGGCTCGGCGCCTGGGGCAATACGCTCGTCATGCAGTCGGTCCCAGGCGAGATACCGTTCTTCATCTCGTTCGCGCTCGGCGCTCCGGTGCTGCTGTATTCCGCCGGGCTCACCGTGCTCGCCGGCATCCTGTTCGGGCTTGCACCCGCGCTGCAAGGCGCCGACGGGCGGCTCTCCGACGCGCTGCGCGAGGGCAGCGCGCAGGCCGGCACTTCGCTCAAGACAGGCCGGCTGCGGAGCGGGCTGGTGATCGCGGAGGTCGCGTTCTCGCTGGTCCTGCTCATCGGTGCCGGTCTCATGATCCGCACGTTCGTGACCCTCGATGGCGCCGGTCGCGCCATCGACGCCGACGCCGTTATCACCGGGCGTCTGCTCGTGCCGGAGGCGACCTATCCCACCGACGAGGACCGACGCCGGTTCTCTCGCGCCCTGCTCGCACGCCTGGAGGCCGAGCCAGCGGTCATCTCGGCGAGCGGCATGAGCAACCTACCGCTCGGGCTCCTTACTTCGAGCCGTCTCGTCCTCACGCCACAGCTGAAGGATCCGCAGCACGATGGGCTCAATACGAGCGTCGCACGGGTGCTGCCGGGCTCCCTCGAGATGTTGAGTGTTCCGCTGCGCCGGGGCCGGATGATCACCGCGTCCGACGACGAGCGCGCGACGCGCGTGGCGCTCGTCAGCGAGACGTTCGCCCGGCGGCTGTTCAAGCAGGCCGATCCGATCGGCCGCCAGATCCGCTTCGCGGGCGAGCCGGATTCCATGGGCTGGCGAACCATCGTCGGCGTCGTCGGTGACGTCGCCCAGAACGTCGATCTCGGCTTCGCAGGGGACCCGATGAGCGCGGTCTACGTGGTCGAATACCAAGAGCCCGGCGAGCGGTTGAGCATTCTGGTGAAGACACGTGGCGACGGATCGGCCGGAGCGGCAGCTTTCCGCCGGGCAGTGCGCGCGGTGGACGCCGACATCCCCGTCGAGAACCTGAGATCGCTGCGCGAGCAGTTCCGCGTCGCCTTGTGGGTGCGACGGCTTTTCGCCTCGATGATCGGCGCGTTCGGCGCGATGGCGCTCGTCATCGCCGCCGTCGGACTGTACGGCGTGATGGCGTACTCGGTGTCGCAGCGCACCAAGGAGATCGGCATCCGCATGGCGTTCGGCGCAGGGGCGGCGACCGTTCAGCAGATGGTCGTCGGGCAAGCGTTCCGGCTGACGCTCATCGGCATCGGCATCGGGCTCGTGGGTGCGCTGCTGCTCACGCGCGGCATGACCGCCGTGCTCCAGGGCGTGAGTCCGACCGATCCACCGACCTACGTGATCGTGACGGTGCTGCTCGCGCTCTCCGGCCTGATCGCCGCGTGGGTGCCGGCACTGCGGGCGACGCGCGTGGATCCGATGGTCGCATTGAGATGTGAATAACGGCGAGAACGCCGCGGCGGTGCAACGGGTTGAAACCCGACGGGCGGGTGAGCCTGTCGGAGAGGTCGAGATGGAATTCCTTGGACCGAATGAAGCTGCAGCGAACGTATCGCTCCCCTCTGGAGGAAGCATGTCCGTCATGACGAACGAACGAGTGGCCCCGAACGGCACCACCCAGGGCGAGCCGGGACGTGCGCTGCTGCGGCTCGACGAGGTGAAGAAGGTGTTCTACACCGACGAAGTGGAGACGCACGCGCTGTCAGGCGTGCACATGGAGATCCAGCGCGGTGAGTACGTGTCCATCTCGGGACCGTCGGGCTGCGGCAAGTCCACACTGCTCTCGATCCTCGGCCTGCTCGACACCGCCACCGACGGCCAGTACTGGCTCGACGGCAAGCCGGTGCAGAGCCTGGGCTTCACCGAGCGCGCGCGCATCCGCAATCGCGAGATCGGCTTCATCTTCCAGAGCTTCAACCTGATCGGCGACCTGTCGGTGTACGAGAACGTGGAGCTGCCGCTCACCTACCGCGGCATGGCCACGACCGAGCGCAAGCGCCGCGTGGGCGAGGCGCTCGAGCGCGTGAGCATGGCGCATCGCTCGAAGCACCTGCCGAGCCAGCTCTCGGGCGGCCAGCAGCAGCGTGTCGCCGTCGCGCGCGCGCTCGCCGGGGACCCGCTCATCCTGCTCGCGGACGAGCCCACCGGAAACCTCGACTCCACGAACGGCGAGGCCGTCATGGAGCTGCTGCGCGATCTGCACCAGCAGGGCAGCACCATCTGCATGGTCACGCACGACACGAGGTTCTCGAAGTACGCGCAGCGCACCATCCAGCTGTTCGACGGCCGCGTCGTCGACGAGAAGCGCGGGCACTGAGGCCATGTCGTTCGGGGGAATCCTCTCAGACGTGCGGCTCGCCGTGCGCGCGCTGCGCCGTCAGCCGTTGTTCGCGCTGGTCGCGGTGCTCTCGCTGGCGGTGGCGATCGGCGCGAACGCCACCATCTTCGGCTTGGTGGACGCGGTGTTGTTCCGCCCGCTCCCCGGCGAGCGCTCAACGCCGCTCGTGAGTGTGTTCACGAGCGAGTCGGACGGCAATGGTTTTGGGGTGAACTCGTACCCCGCCTACCTGGACCTGCGCGCCCACAAGGACGTGTTCACGCACGTCGCGGCCTCGGCGATCACGCCACTGCTGCTCACGGAAGGGGACCGGAGCGAACGCGTGCTCGGCATGCTGGTGAGCGGCGACTGGTTCTCCACGCTCGGGCTGCGTGCGGCGCACGGGCGGTTGGTCGGACCAGCGGACGACCGCACCGCCGGCGAGTCCCCGGTCGTGGTGTTGTCGGACGGCTTCTGGCGGCGGCGCTTCGGCGCCGATCCGGCCGTGGTGGGTCGCACGATCCGGATGAACGGCCACCCGTGGACCGTGGTGGGTGTTCTGCCGCCATCGTTCCGGGGCGTGTTCATGGGGATCACGCCGGACGCCTGCGTCCCGACCCGGATGGAGGCGTGGGCCCAGCCCGGGCGCGGCGAGACGACGAATCGCGGCGGACGCAGTTTCTCGGTGGTCGGTCGGCTCGCCGACGGCATGAACTTGAAGCAGGCGCAGCAGCGCCTCGACGCGCTCGCCGCCCAGCTCGGCCGCGAGCACCCCGCCAGCGACAGCGGTCGCGCCTTCAGCATCCTGCGTGAGGAGGACGGACGGCCGTTTCCCCAAGTGCACTCCATGGTCGTCATGTTCATGGGCATGCTCCAGGCCATCACTGGCCTCGTGCTGGTGATCGCCTGCGTGAACCTGGCCGGCCTGCTACTCGCGCGCGGCAGCGAGCGACGCCGCGAGATCGGCGTGCGACTGGCGCTGGGCGCCTCGCGCGCGCGGCTGGTGCGCATGCTCGTCTCGGAGAGCTTGCTGCTCGGCGTGCTGGGAGGCGGGCTCGGCCTGGGACTCGCCGCGCTCGGCACTCGCCTGCTGGCGATGTTCCAGCCGCCGCTCCCGGTGCCGATCACGTTCGACTTCCAGCCGGATGGCCGCGTGGCGCTGTTCGCGATGCTGCTCGGTATCGCGGCGGCGCTGGTGTTCTCGCTCGTGCCCGCTTGGCAGACGGTGTCGCCTTCGCTCGCGGGCCCGCTTCGCGACGACGGCGGCGTGCGCCGCTCGCGCCTGCGCGGCTTCCTCATGGTGACGCAGCTCGCGCTCTCGCTTCTCCTGCTCGCCGGCGCCGGGCTGTTCATGCGCGCGCTCGCCCGTGCGCAAACGCTCGATCCGGGATTTGACCCACGCGGTGTCACGAGCGTGGCATTCGACCCGAGCTTGAGCGGCTACGACCTGCCGCGCACGCGCGCGTTCTACACCCGGCTGCTCCAGGAAGTCCGCGCGTTGCCCGGCGTCACGTCCGCCACGTTGGCGGAGCACGTGCCCTTGGCCCTCGGCTGGTCCGAGGCGGGCATGTGGCTTCCCGGCCGCACGGGTGCCGAACGCGAGCGTGCGATCGACATGCCGGTGAACGCGGTGAGCGAGGGGTACTTCGCCACACTTCGCATTGCCATCGTGCGCGGGCGCGAGCTGCGCACGTCGCAGCCGAGCGGCGAGGTCATGGTGAACGAGACGTTCGCGCGCCGGTTCTGGCCCGGCCAGGACCCACTCGGCAAGCAGGTGGGCCTCGAAGGCCCGGACGGCCCGTGGCGCACGGTGGTCGGCGTGGCCGCCGACTCGCGCTACCGGAGCGTGGCCGAGACACCGCGCCCATTTCTGTACGTGGCGGCGGACCACGACGGTGATGACGATGCCACGCTGCTTGTGCGCGCGTCCGGCCCCACGGCGGGCATGGTGCCGACGCTTCGCGCACTCGTCCGCAGCGTGGCGCCCGACCTGGCACCAGAACAGCCCGAGCTACTCGAGAGTCAGCTCGGCGCGTCGCTCCTGCCCGGGCGGCTGGCGGGTGGCGTGCTCGCGGCGACCGGCGCCGTGGCGCTGCTGCTCGCCTGCCTCGGCCTGTACGCCGTCGTGGCGTACTCGGTGAGCCGACGCACCAAGGAGTTCGGCGTGCGCATCGCGCTGGGCGCGCTGCCGCGCGACATCCTCTCGCTGGTCATGTCGGAAGGTTCGCGACTGCTCGCCTGGGGGCTCGGCATCGGGCTCGTGCTGGCGCTCGCGGCCGGCTTCGCGCTCCGGGGGCTGCTCTACGGGCTCTCGCCGCTCGACCTGCCCGCCTATCTCGTCGTGCTGGTACTGCTCGGCGTCACGTCGCTCGTGGCTTGTTGGCTCCCCGCCCGCCGCGCCACAACGGTGAACCCCGTGATCGCGCTGCGACACGACTAGGAGACGTGATGGACGCCCTGCTCCAGGACCTGCGCTACGCCATTCGATCCCTGCGCCGCACGCCGGGATTCGCGTTCACCGTGGTGCTGATGATGGCGCTCGGGATCGGCGTGAACTCCATGATCTACTCCGTGCTGCGCGGCATCCTGTTCGCGGACCTGCCGTTCCCGGACGTGGACCGGATCGTCAAGGTGGACGCGTTCGACACCAAGGAGTCGGACGGCAACATGTCCATGTCGCTGCCGGACCTGCGCGACATCCTCGACCACAGCCGCACGCTCGGCTCGCTCGGCGTGTGGACCGAGAGCTCCGCGTATCTCACGACGGGCGAGGAACCGCAGCGCCTCGACGCCACGCTTGCCAACGACGGCCTCGTGTCGGCGCTCGCCGTTAAGCCCGTGCTCGGGCGCTGGTTCACACGCGAGGAGTGCCGGAGCGGCGCGAACCTGGTGCCGGTGGTGATCGGCCATCGCGTGTGGCGGGAGCAGTGGGCCGCCGACGGGAACGTGCTGGGGAAGACCGTGCGCATGAACGGCCGTGTGCGCACCATCGTGGGTGTCATGCCCGAGGGCTTCGGGTTCCCGGAGACCAGCGACATCTTCGTGCCGTTGGCCATGAACGACACTGCCGACAGCCGTGGCTCGCACTATTTACAATCCGTCGGGCGGCTCGCTGGCGGCGCGTCGCTGGCGGCGGCGAATGCGGAGCTCAAGAAGATCGCGTCCGATCTGTCGCGCGAGTACGTGCAGACCAATCGCGACGTCACGTTCCGCGCCAAGACCCTCCGCGAGGACCTGGTGGCGGAGATTCGCCCCATCCTCGTGCTGCTCGCGCTGGCCGTGGCGTTCGTGTTGCTCATCGCCTGCGCGAACGTTGCGAACCTGTTGCTCGCCCGTGCGAACTCTCGCGTGCGCGAGCTGGGAGTGCGCTTGGCCATGGGCGCCACACGCGGTCGCATCATCCGCCAACTGCTCACCGAGAGCGTGCTGCTGTCGCTCACCGGCGGTGTGCTTGGCGTGCTGCTCGGCGAGTGGGGCATGCGACTCGTGCTGTCGAGCATCCCGGTGGAGATCCCTTACTGGATGCGCTTCGAACTCGACACGTCGGTCGTGGCCGCCGTGGTCGTGGTCTCGGTGCTGTCCGGCATCCTGTTCGGGCTGGCGCCGGCCTGGCAGGTGACCTCGGGCGACGTGCTCACGCCGCTGCGCGAGGGCACGCCGGGAGGGGGCGACACGCCCGCGCGCCGCCGCATGCGCAACACGCTGGTGGTGTCCGAGATCGCGCTGGCGGTGGTGCTGCTGATCGGCTCGGGCCTCATGGTGCGGAGCTTCCTGCGCATGCAGGACCAGCGAAGCGCGCTGCGGTCGGAAGGCGTGCTCACCGGCGCCGTCACGCTGCCGGTGGCGCTCTATCCCCAGGATGAACAGCGTGTCGCGTTCTTCCGCGAGTACCGCCAGGCGCTCGCCGGCCTGCCAGGGGTGCGCAGCGTCGGCGCGGTGTTGAACCTGCACCTCGGGCGCAACAACTGGAACATGAGCGTACAGCGCGAGGGCGTGGACGACCCCAAGGCGCCGGACCATCCGGTAGCCGCCTTCAACGTGATCACGCCCGGCTACCTTGGCACGGTGGGCCTGCCGGTGCTGCAGGGTCGCGACTTCACCGAGGACGATGGCCGGAAGGGCGCGCATGTGGCGCTCGTCAACCAGGCCGCCGCCCGCAAGCTGTGGCCGGACGGCGAGCCGCTCGGCAAGCGCATTCGATTCGGCGGTGACGAAGAGTGGGCCACGGTCGTGGGCGTGATCGCCGACCTGCGCCAGAACGTGCAGGCGCCCACGCAGCGCATCCCCGAGATCCTCGTCCCGCACACGCAATTCAAGAACCAGACGCTGACGTGGACGATCCGCACCTCGGGCGATCCGGCGGCGCTGGCAGGATCGGTACGCGCGCTGCTCCGCTCGCGCGACTCCAACCTGCCGTTCTACAACGTGCGCTCGCTGCGCGAGCAGATCGCACGCTCCATGTGGGACACCCGGCTCTACGCCCAGCTCATGGGCACGTTCTCGGTGCTGGCGCTGCTCATCGCCGCGCTCGGCATCTACGGCGTCATGGCCTATTCGGTGGCGCAGCGCACACGCGAGATCGGCATCCGCATCGCACTCGGCGCCGCGCGCGCCGACGTGCAGCGGCTGGTGCTGGGGCATGCCACGCGCCTCACGTTACTCGGCATCGGTATCGGTCTAGCCGCGGCCTACGGGCTCACCCGCTTCATGGCCGGCCAGTTGTTCGGCATCCGGCCCGACGACCCGCCCACATTTGCGGGTGTCACATTCCTTTTGGCCGCGAGCGCCGTGCTCGCAGCCTGGCTGCCCACTGCGCGAGCCGTTCGCGTGGACCCGGCCGTGGCCCTGCGCCACGAATAGGAGATCGTTCATGGACATCCTGCTCCAGGATCTGCGCTTCGCCTTTCGCTCGCTGCGGCGCTCGCTCGGTTTCACCACCGTGGTGGTGGCGGTGTTGGCTCTGGGCATCGGCGTCAACACCATGATCTTCAGCATGGTGTACGGCATCATGCTGCGCCCCTGGCCACTGCCCGGCTTTGAACGAGTCATGACCGTGACCGAGAGCAACAAGCTGAAGGACGTGAAGCACGACGGCGTGTCGTGGCTCAACTACCAGGACCTGCGCGATCGGTCCAAGTCGTTCGAGGTGGTCGCCGGTTTCTGGGACATCGGTGGCCAGGTCACGATCGGCGACGAACCCGAGCGGATGGAAGCGGCGAATATCACCTCGGGCCTGCTGCCGGCGCTCGGCGTGCAACCACAGCTTGGTCGCAACTTCACGCGCGACGAAGAGGTCTACGGCCAGAACTGGGGCCCGGCCCTGATCAGCGATCGCATCTGGAAGCGACGCTTCGGCGGCACACCGGACGTGCTCGGGAAGACGTTCAAGCTGAACGGCCGCGTGCGCACCATCGTCGGCGTCATGCCGCCGCGATTCCAGTGGCCCGAGGTCGAGGACTTCTGGATCCCCGCCGCGATCTCACCCGAGGACGCGCGTGCGCGCACCGACCACAACCTGCAACTCGTGGCGCGCTTGAAGCCCGGCGTGACGCGGCAGCAGGCGCAGGCCGAAGTGGCCGGTATCTACCAGCAGATCGTGGCGTCGGACCCGGAGAACCTGAAGGGCTGGACGGCCACCGTGATGGCATTTGCCGACGAATGGCGACGCGGCATCCGCACCATGATGATCATCATGTCGCTCGCGGTGGGCTTCGTGCTGTTGATCGCATGCGCCAACGTGGCGAACCTCATGCTCGCCCGCGCCGCCGCTCGCAAGCGCGAGATCAGCGTGCGGCTGGCGCTCGGCGCCTCGCGAGGACGCGTGGTGCGCCAGTTGCTCACCGAGAGCCTGCTGCTGTCGCTCACCGGTGCCGGCATCGGCGCCGCGCTGGCGGTGGTGGGCAATCGGCTGTGGGTCGGCATGATCCCGCTCGAGCTGCCGTTCTGGTTGAAGTTCCAGATCGATCTTCCCGTGCTCGCGTTCACGGTGATGATCTCGATGTTGAGCGCATTGGTGTTCGGGCTGATTCCCGCCATGCAGGCGTCCGACACGCGGCTGTCCGAAGCGATCCGCGAGGGCAGCGCCCAGGCCGGGAGCGGTCGTGGCCGCGGGCGCGCGCGCAGCGCACTGGTCGTGGCGGAAGTGGCGCTCTCGCTCACGCTGCTCGTGGCGTCCGGGCTCATGATCCGCAGCCTGTACGCGATGATGGACAGCGAGAAGCTCGTGCGCTCCGAAGGGGTGTTTACCGCACGCTTCCTGCTGCCCATCGCCACCTGGCCGAGCGACTCGGCCCGCCGCGAGTTCTGCGACCGGGTCTATCCGCTGGCGCAGGCCCTGCCGGGCGTCGAGTCCGCCTCGATCGTGACCATGCTGCCGCTCAATCGCGGCGACTGGACCGCTCGCGTGGTGGGCGAGACCGGTGCGCGCACCGATCCCGAGCGCCCCGCGCGCGTGAACTACGCCGAATGCTACCCGGGCTACTTCGCCACACTCGGCATCCCCTTGCGCTCCGGCCGCGACTTCACGTTCTCGGACGGTCCCGGCGGCGAATCGGTAGTGATCGTGAACTCCGCCATGGCCAAGCTGCTCTGGCCCGGCAAGGATCCGCTTGGGATGCGCGTGAAGCCCGTGAACGACGAACGCAAGCTGGGCTGGCGCACGGTCGTGGGCGTGGTCGCCGACGTGCCGCAGAACCTCGAGGACACCGACGAGCGCGTGGACGCGACGCTGTTCGTGCCGCACCGGCAGGAACCGGACCAGTCGCTCACCTGGGTGGTGCGCACGAAAGGCGACCCGCTGGCGCTGACCGGTGTGATGCGACAGTTCATGCGCTCGCAGGCGCCGGACGTGCCGCTCACCGACGCGCGCTCGATGCACCAGGCGGTGGAATTCGCGGTGTGGACGCACCGGTTGTTCGGCTCGCTCATGGCGCTGTTCGCCGTTCTCGCGCTGATCATCGCGGCCGTCGGCCTTTACGGCGTTATGGCCTACTCGGTGGCGCAGCGCACCCAGGAGATCGGCATCCGCATGGCGCTCGGGGCCCAGGCGCGCGACGTGGTGGGCCTGGTCGTGGGACAGGCGCTCCGGCTCACGCTGATCGGCACGGGCATCGGTTTCGCCGCGGCGTATGCGCTTACGCGCTTCATGACCAGCGTGCTGTTCGGCGTGTCGCCCACCGACCCGCCCACCTACCTGGGCGTGGTGCTCATCCTGGCGCTGTCGTCGGTGCTGGCGGCCTGGGTGCCCGCACACCGCGCGACGCGCGTGGACCCGATGAGCGCGCTGCGCTGCGATTGAGGCGGTAACCGCAATGTTCCCCGTGGAACGAGCCGCGATGGACTCGCGAATGAAGTCGATCTCGTACACACTGATCGCGCTCTCGGTGCTGCTCGCGGCAGATCCCGCCGTGGCCACCGAGGACGTGCGCCAGCTGTTCGATCGCGGCCAGCTCCGCCGCGCGGCCACCGCCTGCGAGCAGCGACTGGCGGCGAATCCCGCAGACGCCGCGGCCGGAGAAGTGCTGTCGCGGATCCGCGGAGAGCAGAAGGATCTCGAAGGCGCCCTCCGTCTGGCCACCACCGCCGCAGCCGCCGATCCGAAGAGCGCCAATGCACAGTACGCATTGGCGGAAGCCTACGGCCGCTTGGCGCGCGAGGCCGGCATGCTCAAGGCCGCAGGGCTCGCGGGCAAGATGCGAAAGGCCGCGGACGCAGCACTCGCGCTGGACCCAAAGCACGTGGACGCGCTCGAGATCCTGGTGGACTTCCACCGCATGGCGCCCGGCATCATGGGCGGCGACAAGAAGAAGGCGGCCGGCTTCCTCGAGCGCATCGTGCAGGCGAATCCCGCCGTCGGTTGGATCAAGCGCGGCCAGACGGCGCTCCAGGACAAGGACACGACGCTCGCGGCTAGGTGCTTCGCGAACGCGCTGGAGCGTGACCCGGCTTCGGGTCGCGCGAGGGTGCAGCTGGCGTTCTGGCTCGCACCGCGCTGGCGTGACCCGGCGCGTGCCGAGAAGCTCGCCCTCCAGGCGGTCGAGGCCGAGCCATGGCGCACGGGCGGCTGGCAGGTGCTGGCCGCGCTCTATGCGTTCCAGCAGCGCTGGGCGGAGCTCGAGTCCGCATTGCAACGCTCGGAGGCCGCGGAACCCACGCACTTGGCGCCGTGGTTCCAGGCGGGCCGCCAGCTGGTGTCGGACCACAAGGAGGCGGCGCGCGCCGAGGGATACCTGCGGCGCTACCTGTCGCGCGAGCCCGAGATCGGCGCACCGTCCGTGGCGGCGGCTCGCTGGCGACTGGGCCAGGCGCTGGAACAGCAAGGGCGCAAAGCCGAGGCCACGTCCGAGATCGCGCAGGCCGTGAAGCTCGACCCCAAGCTCGAGGATGCGAAGAAAGACCTGAAGCGCCTGCGCGGTTGAGCGCGCACACATCTGCGGTCCAGAGAGGAGTGCTCCATGGAGACATCACCTTCCGCGCTCGCGCGCGGAGCTTCTACCGAGGACCGCGAGCCGCTGGTGCGGCTGCGCGGCGTTGAGAAGGGCTTCGACCACGGCGCCGGCCGGTTCCACGTGCTACGGCGTATCGACCTCGACGTACGCCCCGGTGAGTTCGTGTCCGTGATGGGCCCGTCGGGAGCGGGCAAGTCCACGCTGCTCCAGTTGCTCGGACTTCAGGATTCGGACTGGACGGGGGAATACCAATTGGACGGCGCCGCCGTGGGCCCGCTGGACGCCAAGGCGCGCGCCCGACTTCGCAACGAGACCGTCGGGTTCGTGTTCCAGAGCTATCACCTGTTGGACGAGCTCACCGTGGCCGAGAACCTCGATGTGCCGTTGTCGTATCGCGACGTGAAGAAGGCCGAGCGCGAGTCGCTCGTGGCCGAGAGCCTCGACCGCTTCGGGCTTGCCGCGCGTGCGAAGCTCTATCCGCGCCAGCTCTCGGGTGGCCAGCAGCAGCTCGTGGGCATCGCGCGCGCGCTCGTGGCCAAGCCGCGCTTGCTGCTCGCGGACGAGCCCACAGGGAACCTGCACTCCGAGCAGGCGCACGAGATCATGCGACTCTTCCAGTCGGTGAACGCCACGGGCACCACCATCGTGCAGGTCACGCACTCCGAGGAGAACGCCCGCTACGGCCGGCGGATCGTGCGCATGCGCGATGGTTGGATCGACAGCGACGAGCCGCAGACGGCCAGGAGTTGAGCGCCGCGGACCGCCCAGGCCGCTTCCTGTCAACTCAGTGACCCCAGCCCGGGCGCAGGTCTGCTAGGATTTTCGTCGTTCCGCGTCGGGCCCGCCCGGCGCACAGGCAGGAGCCCTGGAGGCCTCATGCCCACGTTCCCCGCACGCTTCGCTCGCACGACACTCGCCGTTCTGGTCGCGGCGGGAGGCTGGGTCGTGGCCATGGCCGGGACGTCGCGAAGCGAGGCCGCGAGCCTGCCGGAGGTGACACCGGCACCGAGTTCCTCGCGCTTCACCTGAGAGCCCATCCGGGTCCCGTCGGGACCCATCACGGATTCCGAGTTCGCGCTCTACCACCTGCAGCGCGCGCTCTACGACCCCGTCGACCCACGCCTGCTCGGCTCGCTCAGCCCGGACTTCCATTTCCGCGTGAACGGCGAGGTCTACCGGTTCGCGGGCGAGAAGACGCTACGCCGGTTCATGGAGGAGCCCGAACTTTGGTGCGGGCTGTTGCGCGATCCCGTGAACGGCGAGCGATTCCTGCCCTCGACGCGCTCGCCGCGGCTCTACTTCATCGGCGGCCCCTACTACTTCAGCAGCGACTCCACGCGCGACCGGTTCCTGGACGACCCGCTCCGGTTCGAGGTGAAGCGGGCGATATAGGAGCCTTGCCAGCCTCCGGCTGGCGTGGGCCCGGCGACGCGCCGGCCGGAGGCCGGCAACATGAAAAGTGCCGGAGGCCGGCAACAGACGGATGTCGTCATGCTAATGTCGCCGCCCATGACCACTCCCTCGCGCTACGTGCACGGCACGCACCCCGAGGAGCAACGCCGCCTCGCGGACCTGAACGTCCTCGTCAACCAAGCCTCGCTCGAAGCTCTGAAGCCGCTTCGGGGTGAGCGCGCACTCGAAGTGGGCAGCGGGCTCGGGCAGTTCGCGCGCGCGCTCGCACACGCAACGGGCGAGCGCGTGGTGGCGGTCGAGCGCAGTCCCGAGCAACTGGCTCGCGCGGTGGCACTGGCCGCCGACGCGAGCGAGGGCGCGCTCGTGGACTTCCGTTCTGGCGACGCGCTCGACCTGCCGCTCGCGGCCAATGAGTGGGGCGCGTTCGATCTGGCGCACGCGCGCTTCCTGCTCGAGCATGTGCCCGCGCCGCAGCAAGTGGTGAACGCGATGGCGCGCGCAGTTCGCCCGGGGGGCCGTGTCGTGCTCGAGGATGATGACCACGAGGCGCTGCGGCTATGGCCCGAGCCGCCCGGCCTGAACGTCGTGTGGCGCGCCTACATTCGCACTTACGACCGGCTGGGCAATGACCCCTACGTCGGCCGTCGCCTGGTGGAGCTGCTGGTGAACGCTGGGCTCGTGCCCAGGCGCATCGCCATGCCGCTGTTTGGCGCGTGCGCGGGCGAGCCGGAGTTCCCGGCCTACGTGGCGAACCTGGGTGCGATCTTCGACGGCGCGCGCGACGCGATCCTCGCCACCGGTGGCGTGAGCGCCGCGGCGTTCGCTGACGCCCAGGCCGCGCTCATTACGTGGGGCGAGCGGCGCGATGCGGTGTTCTGGTACGCCGTGCGCTGGGCCCAGGCGGTGAAACCGTGAGCGACGAGCCCGACCCGGACCCGGACCCGCATTCTGCGGGTGCCCCGACGGGTGCCCCGGCGGGTGCGCCGCCTCGCGTGCTGGTCGCAGACGACGACCCCGACGTGCTGGCGGCCCTGAAGCTGCTTCTGCGCGGCGAGCGCTACGAGGTCGAGACCGCCACCTCGCCGGCGCTCGCGCTGGCGGCGCTCGAATCGCGCGACTTCGACGCGGCATTGCTCGACTTGAACTACGCGCGCGACACCACCAGCGGCCGGGAGGGACTGGAGCTGGTCGAGCGCCTGCGCGCATTGGACTCCACCCTGCCCGTGGTGGTGATGACCGCGTGGGGCAGTGTCGAGGGCGCGGTGGCTGCCGTAAGGCGTGGCGCGCGCGACTACGTGCAGAAACCGTGGGACAACGCCCGACTACTTCAGACCTTGCGCACGCAGGTCGAGCTCGGACGGGCGCTGCGCGTGGGACAGCGCCTCGAGCACGAGAACCGGCTGCTGCGCCGCGAGGGCATGCCGGAGATGATCGCCGACGCTCCGGTCATGCGCCCGGTGCTGGACCTGTTGGCACGCGTGGGGCCGAGTGACGCCAACGTGCTCGTCACGGGCGAGCATGGCACGGGCAAGGAACTCGTGGCGCGACTGCTGCACGCCAGCTCGCCGCGGGCCGGACGCGCGCTCGTCACGGTGAACGTGGGCGGACTGGCGGAAGGCGTGTTCGAGAGCGAGCTGTTCGGTCATGTGAAGGGCGCGTTCACGGGCGCCAACGCCGATCGTGCCGGGCGGTTCGAGCTGGCGGATGGCGGCACACTGTTCCTGGACGAGATCGCGAACGTGCCGCTGGCCCAGCAGGCCCGGCTCCTGCGCGTGCTGCAGACGGGCGAGTTTGAACGCGTCGGCAGCTCGCGCACGCGCTCGGTGAGCGTGCGGCTGGTATCCGCCACCAATGCCGATCTTCATGCGGAAGCGGCCGCTGGCCGCTTCCGGGAAGACCTGTTGTTCCGCATCAACACCGTCGAGGTGCACCTGCCGGCGCTGCGCGAGCGGCGCGAGGACATCCCGGCGCTGGCCGCGCACTTCCTGCGGCTGCACGCCCAGCGCTACCGCAAGCCGGTCGAGTCGTTCGATCCCGAAGCGCTGCGCGCGCTGCTCGCTCACCCGTGGCCGGGCAACGTGCGCGAGCTGGACCACGTGCTCGAGCGCGCCGTGCTCATGGCGCGCGGGGCGGCGCTCGAGGCCGGCGACCTGGGGCTGCGCGTGAGCACGTCGGGCGCCCCGGCGCTCGAGCAGATGACGCTCGACGAGGTGGAGCGTGTGCTCATCCAGAAGGCGCTCGCGCGGCACAGCGGAAACGTGAGCGACGCGGCGAAGACGCTGGGACTCTCGCGCAGCGCGCTCTACCGGCGCCTCGAGCGCCACGGCCTGTAGCGCATGCCCCCGCCCCGCCGCCGACGCAGGCTGCGCTGGGAGACCCGGCTCCTGCTGCTAACGCTCGGCGGCGGCCTGCCGGCGGTGCTGCTGGCGAGCACGCTACTGGGGCGCACGGCGCTCGATCCGGCGCTCCGCGGGCTGTTGCTCGCGGTCGTATGGCTCGTGTGGCTGGTATTCGCCGGGCTGGCTGTAGAACGCGCCGTCCGCCCCATGCAGACACTCTCCAACATGATGGCGGCGATCCGCGAAGGCGACACGTCCATCCGCGCGCGCGGCGCCGATCCCGAGGGAGCGCTGGGACTGGCGCTCTGGGAGGTGAACGCGTTGACCGAGACGGTGCGCCGGCAACGGCTGGGCGCCATCGCCGCCACCGCGCTGCTCCAGCGCGTCATGGACACCGTGGACGTGGCGGTGTTCGGGTTCGACGCCGAGCGGCGGCTGCGACTCGTGAACGGCGAGGGCGAGCGCTTGCTCGGCCGACCCGCCGAGCGCTCGCTGGGCCTGGAGGCGGCCTGGCTCGGGCTGTCCGCGACGCTCGCGGGCGACACGCCGCGCCTGGTGGAGTTGCGCCTGGCGGGTGTCGCCGGGCGCTGGGAGCTGCGCCGGGGCAACTACGTCCAGGACGGTCGCCTGCACGAGCTGGTGTTCCTCTCGGATCTCTCGCGCGCGCTGCGCGAGGAAGAGCGCGAGGCGTGGTTGCGCCTGATCCGCGTGCTGTCGCACGAGATCAACAACTCGTTGGCACCCATCCAGTCCATCGCCGGCAGCCTGCGCGAGCAGCTCGGGCGTCCCGAGGCTGCGGCCGCGCCCGGCGGCCCGGAGGGCGCCGACCTGCAAGAAGGCCTCGGCATCATCGAGGCGCGCGCCCGCTCGCTCGCGCGGTTCATGCACGCCTACGCCCGGCTGGCGCGACTACCGAAACCTTCGCCCGCGCCGGTCGCGGCGGACGCCTGGGTGCGCCGGGTGGCGGCGCTCGAGACGCGGGTGCCGGTGGAGGTGGTGGGCGGCCCGGCGGTGACGCTTTCGGCCGATGGCGACCAACTGGACCAACTACTCATCAACCTGGTGCGGAACGCCGCCGACGCCGCACTCGAGACGGGCGGGCACGTGTGGCTGGAATGGAGCGTCGCGGACGACGCGTTCGAGCTGCGCGTGCATGACGAAGGCCCGGGCCTGGCCGACACCGCCAACCTGTTCGTGCCGTTCTTCACCACGAAGCCCGAAGGCACCGGCATCGGGCTGGCACTGTCGCGTCAGATCGCCGAGGCGCACGGCGGCACGCTGGCGCTGGAGAACCGCGGCGCCGACGCGGCGCGCGGCAGGCGGCCCGGGTGCACGGCGACCGTGCGGTTGCCGGCGCCGGCCGCATGACCTCGCGACGCTTCGCCATCGGCGGCGACGCCACCGCGTGCGCGGCGTCGAGTCGGCTGCTATAACTGCCGGGCTCGCGCCGCCCTGGAGCGGCCCTTCCCGGCACCGGAGCCCGCCCTCGCCCGCCATGGAACGCCTCGAGTCGCACCTCGATCCCGCCAGTGCCGAGTTCCGAGCCAACGCCGAGCACCACCGCACGCTCGCCGCCGATCTCGAGCGCCGCCACGCCGCCGTCAAGCTGGGCGGTGGCCCCGACCTGGTGAAGCGCCACACCTCGCGCGGCAAGTTGTTCGTGCGCGAGCGTGTGGAGCGGCTGCTCGACCCCGGCACGGCGTTCCTCGAGCTCTCGCCGCTGGCGGCGAACGGCATGTACGGCGACGAGGCGCCAGGAGCAGGGCTCGTGACGGGCGTGGGCACCGTGCACGGTCGCCACGTCATGGTGGTGGCGAACGACGCCACGGTGAAGGGCGGCACCTATTACCCGATGACCGTGAAGAAACACCTGCGCGCGCAGGAGGTGGCGCTCGAGAACCGGTTGCCCTGCGTGTACCTGGTGGACTCGGGCGGAGCGTTCCTGCCGCTCCAGGCCGAGGTGTTCCCCGACCGCGAGCACTTCGGTCGCATCTTCTACAACCAGGCGCGCGCCTCGGCGCTCGGCATACCGCAAGTCGCGGTGGTCATGGGCTCGTGCACGGCGGGCGGTGCCTATGTGCCGGCCATGAGCGACGAGACGGTCATCGTGAAGAATCAGGGCACCATCTTCCTTGGCGGCCCACCGCTGGTGAAGGCGGCAACGGGCGAGGAGGTGACCGCCGAGGAGCTGGGCGGTGGCGACGTGCACACGCGCATCTCGGGGGTGGCCGATCACCTGGCTGACGACGATGCGCACGCGCTCGAGATGGCGCGCGAGATCGTGTCGCATCTGGGCGTCGCTCGCGGGGTCTCGCTGGCGATGCGCACACCGGAGGCGCCGGCGTACGATCCGGCCGAGCTGCACGGCGTGTTGCCGCGCGACACGCGCACGCCCTACGACGTGAAGGAGGTGCTGGCGCGACTCGTGGACGGCTCGCGGTTTCACGAGTTCAAGGCGCGCTATGGCACCACTCTCGTCTGCGGCTTCGCGCACCTCATGGGCATGCCGGTGGCGATCCTCGCCAACCAGGGCATCCTGTTCAGCGAGAGCGCGCTCAAGGGCACGCACTTCATCGAACTGGCCGCCCAGCGCGGCGTGCCGCTGTTGTTTCTCCAGAACATCACCGGCTTCATGGTGGGCCGCCAGTACGAGCACGGAGGCATCGCCAAGGACGGTGCCAAGCTGGTGCACGCGGTGGCGAACGCTCCTTGCCCCAAGCTCACCGTGGTGATCGGGGGTAGCTTCGGCGCCGGCAACTACGGCATGTGCGGGCGCGCCTACCAGCCGCGCTTCCTCTACATGTGGCCGAACAGCCGCATCAGCGTGATGGGCGGCGAGCAGGCGGCGAGCGTGCTGGCGCAGGTGCGACAGACGGGACTCGAGGCGTCGGGCAAGAAGATGACCGACGCCGAGGTGAAGGCGTTCAAGCAGCCCATTCTCGACAAGTACGAGGAGGAGGGGAGTCCTTACTACTCCACGGCGCGTCTATGGGACGACGGCGTGATCGACCCGGCCGCCACGCGCGAAGTGCTGGCGCTCTCGCTGGCGGCCTCGCTCAATGCGCCGATCCCGGAGATGAAGTTCGGCGTGTTCCGGATGTAGGGGGCGGACGCTCTAGTCCAGCCGCACGCTCGCATCGCCCACGCCCACGTGCAATCGCACCGAAGCGCGTCCGGAGCCGGCCGACCATGAGGCGTGCGAGCCGATGAAGCCGTGGCGCTCGGTGCCCGAGCCGCCGCCGCGGATGCTGGCATCGCCGATTCCGGTGTCCACCGAGATACGCCCCGCGCGCGTGCGCGACGTACGGATGTCGGCCTCGCCCACGCCGAGGTCCACGTCGAGGTCGCCCTCGAGTCCGGCGATCTCCAACTGGCCCACGCCCATCTCGACGCGCAGCGCGAGCGCGGGCGGTACGTGCAGCACGCCCATCACCGTGAATCTCTTGTTGTTCCACTTGGGGTAGTTGTCGAGCTTCAGGTGCAGCGTGCCAGCCTTGTCGTCGCTGTCAAGCCGCAGCCGGTTCGCGAGTTCCTCGCAGCGCTCCTCACTGTGGCTGCGACAGCGAACCCGTAGCTCGAAGCGCACCGTGGAACCCTCGCTCGGCAGGATCCGGAGTTCGCCGATCGGGAACTCGATTCGCACGCGGTGGTTCTTCGAAACTGCGAATGTGTGCGGCTCGGTCTCGAGCACAGCCGCGTGGAGCGGCGCGGCCACGAGCAGCGCGGCAGCGAAGGATGTGGAAAGCCTCATGACGACCTCCGAATGGGATCGCGTGGACCGGGCGAGGTCCAGGCGCGGTGGGGCGCCTGCGCGTGCTTGGTGGTACGCCGCGGTAGGCGATGGGGTTGCGCGCCGTGTGGCCGACGAGCGAACCCGAGGATGGGCGACTGGCCAGTCGCGCTGGCGGCAACTCGCGGCAGCGGGCCATGATGCGGCCATCGCCCGCTGCTCGCTGTGAGCCTCGGCCGAGTTGGCAGCCGCACGATCCTGTGTGCCTAGCGGGAGATCTCCGCACAGCAGGGGCTTGAAGCGGTAAGCGGCGCCCACCATGCCCATCCGGATTATCGCACGAACGGGTCACACACCGTTCCAGTCCTTCGCGGACGGCCTCGCGGCGATGCGCTCGGAAAGGGGGGGGGGATTCCGAGGCCGCGTAGGCCGGACTCAGCCAACTCCGGAACGCGCCGTTGTGCGCTGACCGTCAGCAATGAACACTTGACCCACTCCACCCTCGGGCGGACGCTCCTTCATCGCTCGGTCCACGGTCCCCATCTCCGCTCAGGAGGGTCGTTCCATGCTCAGCAAACTGCTCCTCACTGCGTGCGTCACATTGGCAACTGTCTGCGCCGCAAGGGCGGACATGGCCCCCAGCCTTCTCCAGATCCTGCCGTACTATTTCAACCAGCCCCATCAGATAGTCGAGTCCTCCGACGGGCGTGTCTTTGTCACCGACGGTTACAACAACCGTGTGGCGATATTCTCCCTGGGGGGATCCTTCCTCTCGCAGTTCGGCACGCTCGGTTCAGGCCTGAGCGATCTGCACATCCCCGGCGGACTCGTATTCGACCCCGCGGGAAACCTCTTCGTTGCGGACCAGTTCAATCACCGAATCGTCAAGTACTCGCCCGGGCTCGCACCGCTCATCAGCTTCGGTTCACTCGGATCGGGTCCAGGTCAACTGGTCTACCCGACCAATCTCGGGATCTCGCCCGATGGTACGCGGCTCTATGTCGCCGAGCTGGGCAATCATCGAGTGAGCATGTTCGATACGAATGGTGGGTTCATCGGAAGCTTCGGCAACTTTGGGGTCGGGCCCGTGCAGTTCGATCACCCGTGGGCGCTGGTCGTCGATCAACTCGGGCGGGTCTATGTCGGTGACCAGTACAATCACCGGATCGAGATCTTCGACGGCACGGGCTCATACATCACCCAGTTCGGCAGCCCCGGCTCGGGCCTGGGGCAATTCAACTACCCGGTCGGCATGAGCTTCAGTGCGGCGGGTGATCTGTACGTCTGCGACCAGCTCAACAATCGCGTGCAGAAGATGACACACAACGGCGCGCCCCTCTTGAGCTGGGGAACCTACGGATCCGGTCCGACCAACTTCTACAACCCTGGGTGCGTTCTGGTCACCTCAGACCACCGCATCTGGGTGAGCGACACCTACAACTATCGGATAAAGATATTCGGCGACGCAGTAACGACAACGACCAAGAGCACTTGGGCTCAAGTCAAGGCAAGGTATCGCTGATCTGGAGTGACCTGCTGTCAACAACGACCACCTTCGTTCGAGGGGGTGGTCGTCGTGTTTCTGGATCGGAGCGAAGGGCGGCCACCAAGGCAGGGCGCTTCGACGCCGAGTCACGCTGATATGCGCGGGTTGCTCCCTGAGGAACCGAGTCGCATGCGAGCCGATGATGCCGTCGCGCTCGGTGCCTGAGTCGGCGCCGCGGCTGCTGGCATCGCCGATTCCCGTGTCCACGGAGCATCGCCTGTAGGGCACCGCCCGATGACGTCCTCTACGAAGGGCACGCGACCTGGGCGCCGCCGACATGTCTGCCGCGGGACCGGCGCTCCGACCCCGAAAGGTGCATCCGCCGCCGAAAACTCTTGCCTGGTGTCCATCGATACAAGAGGCTCGTTGGGAGACCGGTGCAAGGCCCACGAGTCCACCGAGGAGGTTTCTTCCATGCCCCGCAAGCTGCTTCTCACTGCCTGTATCACACTCGCAACCGTCTGCGTCGCGTCGGCTGACACCGCTCCCAGCCTGCACCAGACCCTGCCGTACTATTTCAACCAGCCCAGCCAAATCGTCGAGTCCTCGGACGGACGCGTCTTCGTTGCCGACAGCTACAACAACCGAGTGATGATCTTTTCGCTGGGGGGATTGTATCTCTCGCAATTCGGCTCGATCGGCTCGGGTCTGGGCAATCTGTACATCCCGAGCGGACTCGTGTTCGACCACTCGGGAAATCTCTTCGTCGCCGACCAGTTCAATCACCGCATCGTCAAGTACTCGCCCGGCCTCGCGCCCCTCATCAGCTTCGGCTCGCTGGGATCGGGCCCGGGCCAACTGGTCTACCCCACCAATCTCGGACTCTCGCCCGATGGCACGCGGATCTATGTGGCGGAGTTGGGCAACCATCGTGTGAGCATGTTCGATACCAATGGCGGGTTCATCGGCAGCTTCGGCAGCATCGGAGTAGGCATGACGCAGTTCGATCACCCGTGGGCGTTGGTCGTTGACCCGCTCGGGCGGGTCTACGTCGGTGACCAGTACAACCATCGAATCGAGATCTTCGACGGCACCGGCTCGTACATCACTCAGTTCGGTAGCCCCGGGTCGGCTCTAGGGCAATTCAACTACCCGGTCGGCATGAGCTTCAACGCGGCGGGCGATCTGTACGTCTGCGACCAACTCAACAATCGGGTGCAGAAGCTGACGCACGACGGCGCGCCCATCTTGAGCTGGGGGACTTACGGATTTGGTCCGACCAATTTCTATAATCCTTGGTGCGTGCTGGTCACCTCGGACAACCGCATCTGGGTGAGCGACACGTACAACTATCAAATGAAGATCTTCAGCGACCAGGTGACGCCGACGCTCAAGGAGACCTGGGGAAAGCTCAAGGCACGCTTCCGGTGATCTGGGCGACCCACCTGCTCACACGAAATCCGGGTCCCCGTAGGTCACGCTCCAGTTCTCGGACGTCCGCAGCAGGGCCTCCAATGCATCGTCGTCGATCGCCCGCCCGACCAGGACGTTCTCGATGACCGAGCCGACCGAGAGGTCTTTCAAGACACTGGCGTGGAAGCCCGAGTTGTGGCCGAGGAAGCCCAGCGTTCGCGAGCGGGCCTCAATGCACTTCTGCTGGATCTCGGCGATCAGGCGCTGGCCGACGAGGACTTCCTGCCCCGCTACGAGTAGTTCACAGAGCATGACCGCGCCGTCGCGCTCGAGCAGCACGGACATGGCGATCAGTTCGTGCTCTCGCATCAGGCCAGCGTAGGCGAACTCGTGGTCGGGATTCAGGTCGTAGCGCCAGCGGAGATATTCCGCGTCCTTCCAGAACGAGAGCCGCTGCTGCTGGCGACAGGTGTCCCACAGGGAGTCGCAGCCCGGAGGAGCTTCCCTCGAGTAGAAGAAGCGAAGGCTGTCGGGAGAGGCGCGCACGAGGCGTCGAAGGTCCTGCTGCTGGCGCGCGGCGGTCACAGCGCGAAACGCGGTATTCAGTCCGCGTGCGAGCCACGGTATGCGGAGCAGCTTGCGTAGCGGTTGCTCGAGATCGAGCCGGAGCGTGAACCGCCGTACACCGCAAAGCGGCTTCCAGCCCAGCGTGTGCGTGAACCCGGGATAGGACATCGCGGTTGGGTTGGGGAATGCCACGATCGCCCGGCCGCCGGCTACCGCGAGCATCTCGTAGGAGTGCCTCGCCATCTGTTCGAACATGCCCTGCTTGCGGTATTCGGGATGAACCACGAGGTCGACGATCTGGAAAGCGAGCACGGGGTTCCCGTCGACAGCAAGCTTGAACGGGAGGCACATATACGTCCCTACTAATCTGCCGTCGGCGTTTCGACGCGCGAGTGACGCGAAAGGGCCGCCGTAGGGATTGCTCTGGAATCGCCAGTTCCAGGTCGCGAGCGAGCGGTCCTTGTCGAAGCCGGCATTGAAGAGTTCGAGGATCTCGCGTTCGTCCCCGGCCCGGTAGGGACCAAGCGCCCATTCACGCAGCTCGCGCCGCGGCTCACGCATCGGACGACCCGACCGAGAGCATCCACTCGTGGTGCCGGGTCGCCGGCGCTGCAAAGAATGCCTCGACGAACGCGGGCCGCCCGAGGAGCCGGCAGCCATGGTAGAAGGAGCGTGCCTCGCAGAGATGCGAAAGGTCGTCGATCTTCATGGCCGTGGCGTACATCTCGATCAGTCGCTCGACGCGCTCCTCGACCGGCGTGATATCGCAGATGACATTGGCGGGGACCAGACTCCAGATCTCCGAATAGAGGATCCGGCATCGGCTGGCGTCGAACGGCGCATCCGCGAGCGCCTCATCGAGAATACGATTGAAGGTGAAATGGTCCGGATGAATGTCGGTGACGAACGGCGTGAAGATAAGGTCGGGCTCGAGCTCGCGTAGCACCTGCTTCATCCACTCGACGCTCTGCGGGCGGACCCGGAACGCGCGATTGTCCTGTTTCCAGAAGACGAGTTCCGAAGCTCCTAACGCGTCCCCGACGATGCGCGCTTCGTCCAACCGAATGGAGGTGCGCACGCTCTCGGGCATCTCGTGAAGCGCCGCCGAAGCCGATCCATCCGTGGCGTGGATCACGGTCACGCGTGCGCCGTGCTCGATGAGCCGGAGCAGTGTTCCGGCGCTGCCGACCAGCTCGTCGTCGGCATGGGGTGCCAGCACGAGCACCTTTGCGCCGGCATGCAAGGCAGGATCGAGCGGGAGGCACGGCTGGCTTGCGACATGGGGATGTCGCGCGAGCCATCGCGCGCGAATGTCCGTGAATCGCTGATGAGCGTCTTCATATCGCCGCGTGAACTCTTGCGCGTCCGGTGCATCACCCCGGGTGATCCGTGCGGCGAGTCCGGGCAGGCGTCGCGCCACCACGAAGTGGCGGTCGCACCATTCCAGCGCACCGGCGGCCCGACGATCGGACCGGGCCGGGGACTCGAGGAATCGGTGGCCGGACCAGCTTTCGACCTCGAAGTGAAGCGTAGCAAGCATGCTCTCGAGCGATGTGCGCAGATAGCGCCTTCCGGCGAAGGTCCTGCGCACGCCCGCGGGGCCCAATCGACGCCGGAGGCGAGCGAGCGCCCGGGAAACCACGAATCGAATGGCGCCGAGAGAGAAAAACGCCGTGAGGTTGGGTACGGCGAGCAGCAGCCGGCCGCCGCGCTTCAGGATGCGGTGCATTCGCTGTAGCGCCCAGCGATCCCACTCGAGCCGCTCGAGTGTCGAGGTGACGACGACGGCCTCAAAGGTCTCGTCAGGATAGTCCAGCGAATCCGCATTCTCGGGGCGCTCCATGCGCCAGTGCGTCCCTGCGGGTGCAGCGGCCGACGCCGACGAGCCCCCGCTCACCAGGAGCACCCTCGCGTCACGGGGCAGTCCGGCCTGATCCAGGATCTGGAGCGCCTGCGCTTCCATGTCGTTCCGCCGGTCTGGCATCGAAACGCGAATCCTCCCGTTAGCTCCGCGGTCGGCCGGAGGCGAGGACGAAAAGCTACCGCCAGCCTAACCCAGACATTCGGGCATGCGCAGCTTCAGACCCGGCATCGATGACCGAGATGGCATGGCGTCTCGGGCTGGAACTGCGCGGCCTGAAGCCGCCATTGGCGGCGATTCCTGACCCGCGGCTACGATGCACGCCATGGCGTCCTGTTCCAGCTGCGCGACCACGATTCCCCTCGGCGCGCGATTCTGCCCCGGCTGCGGTGCGGTGCAGAGTTCGGTGTCGCAGATGCCCACCGCGGTGGCGCCCGCCACGCCGGGCACGTCGCCGCCTGGCGTCTCACGCCCCACGACGGCGCCCATCGGCCGGCTCGAGTCGTCCGCCAGTTTCGCGGGCGCGACGTTCCAGCCGGGGCAGGTGCTCGTGGGTCGTTACCGTGTCATCGGCCTGCTCGGCCGCGGCGGCATGGGCGAGGTCTACCGCGCCGACGACCTCGAACTCTCTCAGCCAGTCTCGCTCAAGTTCCTCGGCCGATCGTTCAGCGACCGACCCGACATGCTCGAGCGCTTCCGCGGCGAGGTGCGCAATGCCCGGCAGATCTCGCACCCGAACATCTGTCGCGTGTACGACATCGGCGAAGTGGAGGGTCAGTACTTCCTGTCCATGGAGTATGTGGACGGCGAGGACCTGGGCACGCTGCTCCGGCGCATCGGCCGGCTGCCGCGCGCCAAGGCCGACGAGGTGGCGCGCCAACTGTGCGCCGGCCTCGCCGCCGCGCACGATCGCGGCGTGATCCATCGCGACCTCAAGTCCTCGAATGTCATGCTCGACGGTGAGGGCCGCGTGCGCATCACCGATTTTGGCCTGGCCGTGCGCGTCGCCGACGGACCCAATGGTGATGTGGCGGGCACGCCGGCGTACATGGCACCCGAGCAGTTCGAAGGCCGCCCGGCCACGGCGCAGACCGACCTGTATGCGCTCGGGCTCATCCTCTACGAGATCTACACCGGTCGGCGTCCGCTGGATGCCGCGACCTGGGAGGGCTGGCGATCGCAACATTCACAGGTGGAGCCGCGCTCGCCGGAGGAACTGGAAAAGGACGTCGCGGAGCCGGTGGCGCGCGCGATCCTGCGCTGCCTCGAGAAGGATCCCGCGAATCGCCCGCGCTCGGCACTGTCGCTGGCCGCGTCGCTGCCGGGCGGTGACCCACTGGCGGCGGCCTTGGCCGCGGGCGAGACGCCATCGCCGCAGATGGTGGCGGCCTCGGGAGGCGAGGGCGCGCTGAGGGCACGTACCGCCTGGGCGCTGCTCGCCACAACCCTGGTGGTGGCCGTGGCGCTGGTGACGCTGGCGCCGGCCGCGAACGACTTGGGGTTGGCTCCGCTCACGCACGGCCGCGAAGCGCTCGAGGCGCGCGCGCGGGACTTCGTGACCCAGCTCGGCTACACCGAGCCACACCGTGATGTCGCGTCGTGGATGGAGCGCGATTACCAGCCCATGCTGTGGCGTGCGCGGCACGAGCCCTCCACCCTATGGCGGCGCGACTACGCGCGCATGGGGCCGCCGGTGCGGCTTCAATACCGCCAGAGTCCGCGGCTCATGTCGCCCTCCGCCGGGTCGGACGTCACAGCCGAGGATCCGCCCCTGAGTATCTCCGGCATGGTCAGCGTGACCGTGGACGCGACCGGCCGACTTCAAGCTTTCACCGCCATCCCGCCGCAGGTGGATTCGTCGCGCTCCGGCCCGGTCCCCTCGCGCACGGCCGAGATGTTCGCGCTTGCCGGCCTCGACACCGCAGCGTTCCGCGAGGTGGACCCGGTATGGGTGCCCTTGCCGGCATTCGAGACGAGGCGGGAGTGGCTCGGCTCGGCCGACTGGTTGCCCGGGATGCCCCTGCGCGTGTCCGCGGCCTGGTGGCGCGACCGGCCGGTGTCGTTCGTGGTGCGTGGGCCGTGGGCGCGGCCGACCCGCATGGAGACGAGTCGCGTGGGCCAACAGAACCCCATCACCACACTGGCCATCACGCTGATCACATTGACCATGATCGTGTTCGGGATGTCCACGGCGAGGCGACGCTTGCAGGGCGGACGCAGCGACTGGCGCGGCGGCGCGCGACTCGCGGGCTTCGTGGTGGTGTGCCGCATCCTCGCGTGGTTGGTGGCGGGGCATCACACGCTGGACCTGCCGAGCGAGTTGGGCTCGTTCGCCATCAACGTGGGCTTCGGGCTCGTGGAAGCGGTGTTCCTGTTCTCGGTGTATCTGGCGGTGGAGCCGCTCGTGCGCCGCCGCACGCCCGAGCTGCTGATCGGCTGGTCGCGTGTGCTCCAGGGTCGCGTCGCCGACCCGCGTGTGGGGCGAGACACGCTGGTGGGCGCGTGTTTCGGCGCGATCAGCATCTTGGTGGTCCTGGTGGTGAATGCGCTCCCCACGTGGCTCCCGTTCAGCGGGCAGACCCCGGTGCCGGCCGCGAACGAGGCGCTCACTGGCGGGCGCGTGCTGCTCGGGGCCTACCTCGACACGCCGAGCGAGATCCTGCTGCCCACGTTCTCGCTGTTCGGCGGCTGGTTCCTGCTGCGGCTGCTGCTCCGCCGTCCCCTGCCCGCCGCGATCGGGCTCGCGATCGTCTTGACGCTGCTCGCACTCGGGGCGGAGAACCCGGTGCTGGAAGTGCCGGGCGCGCTGCTCTACGGGATCCTCTCGGCGTGGCTCATCACGCGGCACGGGCTGCTGGCGCTGGTGGCCATGTGGCTCACCCGCCAACTCTGGCTGCACATCCCGCTGCCATTCACGCTGACGTCTCCGTATGCGTTCCAGTCGGTGGTCGGGCTGTTGCTCGTGCTGGCGATGCTGCTGTGGGCGTTTCGGACCTCGCTCGCGGGACGGCCTGCGTTCGCGTTCTCCACGGACGAGTAGCGGCGCCCCGCGTGTCGCCCGACGTCCTGCTGCTGGTGCTGGGCTCGGCGGTCGTGCACGCCACCTGGAACCTGTGGACCAAGCAGCTGGGGCCCGCCGTGCGCAGCGCGCCTCTCCTGTGGCTGCTCACCGCCATCTCGTCGGTGGCGTACGCGCCGTTCGCGCTGGCACTACTCGCCTCGAGCGGCTGGCGGCCCGACGGCGGCGCAATCGCGCTCATCGTGGGCAGCGGTGTCATCCACGTGGGCTATTTCGTGCTGCTCCTGCGCGGCTACCGCGCCGCCGACCTGTCGCTCGTCTACCCACTCGCGCGCGGCACGGGACCGCTGCTCGCCGCCGCCGGCGCGGTGTTGTTACTGGGGGAGCGGCCCACGCCGCTGTCGGTCGCGGGAGCGCTGCTCGTGGTGGCGGGCGTGCTGGTCACGACGGGGCGCCCGGCCAGCTTGAGCACGGCCGCGATCGGACCCGGCGTGCGCTACGGAATCGCCACGGGCGTGGCGATCGCCGTCTACACGCTGTGGGACGGTTGGTCGGTCAAGCGCGCCGCGATTCCGCCGCTGCTCTTCTACTGGGGCGGCGAGATGGTGCGAGTGGCGCTGTTGTCGCCGGCCGCACTGGGCGCGCGCCGCGAGATGCGCGAGCTGTGGCGCACGCAGCGTCTTCGCGTGCTGGGGATCGCGCTGTTGAGCCCGTTGAGCTACATCCTTATCCTGCTCGCGCTCAAGCGTGGCGACGTGGGACACATCGCGCCCGCGCGCGAGGTGAGCATCCTGATCGGCGCGTGGCTCGGCGGGCGCGTGCTGGGCGAAGGCGACCGCCGCCGGCGGCTCGTGGCCGCCGCGGCATTCGCGGCGGGTGTGGTGGCACTGGCGTTGGCCTGAGAGCGAGGACCCGGATGGCGTTGGTCGAGGTCGAGATTCAGGGCGCGGTGGCCCGCGTATGGTTCAATCGACCCGAGGCGCACAACGCGCTCTCGGCGGAACTGGGCGGCGCATTGGTCGCTACGCTCGAGGCGCTTCGGAATGACGAAAGCTGTCGAATCGTCGTGTTGGGTGGACGCGGGCCGTCGTTCTGCGCGGGCGCCGACATCGGTGCCATGAAGGCGTCGGCGAACGCCTCGTTCGACGACAACCTCGCCGAGGCCACGCGACTGGGGCAGATGTTCGCGGCACTCGCCGACTTTCCGAAGCCGGTGGTGGGTCGCGTTCATGGGGGTGTCTATGGCGGTGGCGTGGGGCTCTGCTGCGCGTGCGACATCGTCGTGGCCAGCGACGACGCCAAGTTCGGCCTGACCGAGGTGCGATTAGGCATCGTGCCCGGGTTGATCAGCCCATACGTCATCCGCCGGCTGGGCGACCGCGCTGCCCGAGAGCTCATGCTCACCGGCGAGCGGTTCGATGCCGCCCGCGCGCTGGGGCTGGGCGTGGTGAACTATGTAGTACCCGCGGCCGAGCTGGACACCAAGGTGGACGAGCGGGTGGGCGAACTGCTGAAGGGTGGCCCGCAAGCGCAGGCCCGGATCAAGCAGCTGTTCGAGCGCTGGGCCGAGGCCGGCTGGGCGGAGTACCGTGCCTCGCTGCCGCAGACGCTCGCCAGCGTGCGCAGTGGGGACGAGGCCCGCGACGGGCTCGCCGCGTTCCTCGAGAAACGCAGGCCGGGCTGGATGGAGTAGCTATTCAGACTCGCGCGGATTCATCCGAAGCCGCGGTCGTGTGTCTCGTTGGCATGGAGCTTGCCGCCGGATTCGCTTAGTCTCCCGCCTCCATGTTCAAGAAGCTCCTGATCGCCAATCGCGGCGAGATCGCCTGCCGCATCGCCGCCACGCTGCATGAGATGGGTGTGCGCTCTGTGGCCGTCTATTCCGACGCGGACCGGGGAGCGCTCCACACGCGCGTGTGCGACGAGGCGCGGCGCATCGGCCCCGCCGAGGCACGCGCCAGCTACCTGGACGCCGAGGCAATACTCGAAGCCGCCCGTGCCTCCGGCGCGGACGCGGTGCATCCAGGTTTTGGGTTTCTTGCGGAAAACGCGGCGTTCGCCGAGGCGGTCGAGGCGGCCGGGCTCGCGTTCATCGGGCCCACGCCGGCGCAGATCCGCGCCATGGGCGACAAGCGCGAGGCGCGCCGTATCGCCGAGCGTGCGGGCGTTCCAATCGTGCCGGGCGTCGAGGGCGAGGACGCTCGCGCGCTGGTGCGCGCGGCCAACGCCATGGGCTACCCGGTCATCATCAAGGCGGCACTGGGCGGCGGCGGCAAGGGCATGCAGGCCGCGGCGAACGAGCGCGAGCTGGCCGAGGGCATCGAGGCGGCCCAGCGCGTGGCGGCTTCGGCATTCGGCGACGCAAGCGTGTACGTGGAGAAGCTGCTCGAGCACGCCCGCCATATCGAGGTGCAGGTGCTGGGCGACGGGCAGGGGCGCGCCGTGCACCTGTTCGAGCGCGACTGCACGCTCCAGCGCCGGCACCAGAAGGTGGTGGAGGAAGCACCGAGCGCGGCACTCACCGCCGAGCAGCGCACCGTGGTCACGCACGCCGCGGTGCGCTTGGCCGAGGCGGTCAAGTATCGCGGCGCCGGCACGATCGAGACGCTGTTGGGCCGCGACGGCAAGCTGTTCTTCCTCGAGATGAACACGCGGCTCCAGGTGGAGCACCCGGTCACGGAGCTCGTGACCGGCGTGGACCTGGTGCGCGCGCAGCTCGAGATCGCCGCCACCGGTCGCCTGGCGTTCGACCAGTTCGCGATCCAGCGCCATGGCCATGCCATCGAAGCGCGCGTCTACGCCGAGGACGCGGCACAGGGTTTCCTGCCGCAGGTGGGCACGGCTGTGCGCGTGCGCTGGCCCGACGGCCCGTTCGTGCGGGTGGACCGCGGCATCGAGTCCGGCGACGAGGTCACGGTTCACTACGACCCCATGCTGGGCAAGATCATCGCGCATGGGCCCACCCGCGAGGCCGCGCTGCAGCGGCTGCTGGGCGCTCTGGACGACACGCGCGTGCACGGTGTTGTCACGAACCTGCCGTTCTTGAGAGCACTGCTCCGCTCGCCGGAGGTGCGCAAGGGCTCCTACGACACCGAATGGATCGAGCGCGAGTTCCTGCCGGAGTTCGCGTCGCTCATGCGCGCACCGGCGCCGGATCTTGCGCTGGCGGCAGCAGCCATCGCCGAGCTCTCGAACGGCAGTGGGGCGTCCGCGAGCGTGTCTCGTGGGGACGCGACCACCGTGCGGAGCCCCGACCCGTTCGCGTCACTCGGCCGCTGGCGCCACGCGGGGCTCGGCGAATGAGATCGCTCTGGCGCGACGGCGAGCACGCACGCGAGGTGGAGTTGAACGCGCTTGCGCCCGGTCGATGGCGGGTCTCGGTGGATGACGCCGAGTTCGAGGTGGCTGCCGAGACGCTCCCCGACGGCAAGCTGCGACTGGTCTCGGAGACGGGCGTCGTGGTGGCCGAGGTGACCGCCGTGGGCGCGCGGCGTTTCGTGCGACTCGGCGCGCTCGACTTCGTGCTCGAACGCGAACCCCCCGGCCGCCGGCGCGCGGCGGGTAGCGCGCACGGTCACGGCCTCACGGCCCCCATGCCCGGAGTGATCACCAAGGTGATGGTGGTCGTGGGCGACGAGGTCGCGAAGGGCCAGCCGCTCGTGGCGCTCGAGGCCATGAAGATGGAGCACCTGGTGCGCGCTCCCCACGCCGGCCGCGTCAAGCGCGTTGCGGCGAGCCCGGGCAGCATGGTGCAGGCGGGCGCGGCGCTGGTGGAGCTGGAGGGCGAGGCGAGCTGAGTCCGGCCTTTCAAGATCGGCCAGCGGGATGTAGTTTCCACGCACCCCCGGCAGTTCCCCGAAGCTTGGATACGATCAGGCCCAGGAGGTTCCATGCGCCGCTGGAACGTCTCGCCCGCCGTGCTCGCCACGCTCGCCACGCTCGCCGCTCTCGCGATCCACGCACCTTCCGCGAACGCCGCCGGGTTCGATCTCCGCTGGAATGCCTGCGCCGCCGACGCGGGCGTCTCCAATCGAAACTTCGCGTGCGACACCGATGTCGGCACGCACACGCTCGTGGCCTCGTTCATGCTCGACCAGCCCATCTCGGATCTGGTCTTCATTGACGCGGTGATCGACTTCATTGTCGCCGACAACCAGCCGGTGCCGCCCTGGTGGGAGAACTTCGGCTGTCGTTTCTTCAGCATCAGCGCGAATGCCACGATCGATCCATCGGCCGTGAACTGCACCGACTGGTCCGGCGGCGTCGGGGTCGGGGCGCTGATCGGTTTCAACCATGAAGGCAGCATCGCCCCCGCCGACACCGCTTCGCATCGCCGCATCATCGTGGCCGCTGGTGCGGATCCTCCGGGCGTGAACGTGAACGCGAACCAGGAGTATTTCCTGTTCAACCTGGTGATCGACAACGCGCTCACGACCGATCCGGGCGGCTGCGCGGGATGCTCCCAGCCGGTCTGCATCGTGCTCAACTCGCTCCGCTTCTTGAACAACTCGGCCGCCGTCACGCAGCTGGCAACGCCGAACGTGGCAGGCGGCAACTTCGCGACCTGGCAGGGGGGAAGCGGCGCCAACTGCACGGCCGTGCCGGCGCGAAGGTCGACCTGGGGGCAGGTCAAGGCCCTCTATCGGTGAAACGTGTGCCAACATGTTCACCGACAGCGCGATTCAAGTCTCAACCCGGCCTCGCGGGAGGCCGATATGCCGTGCATCGGCAGCGGGTCCGGGTGCCGATTGACCCCCGCCTGAGCCCTTGCTACCGTTCCGGCGACGCGCGAGGCTGCGCGGTTCGTCGAGACGCCACGCTCCTCCCCGAGGTGTGCGCTCGTTGAAGGATGACCCAGGGAACATCGGGTTGACACTACATCCCGCACCGACATCTGGACGTCCTCAAGCTCTTGACCTGGCCTCTCCCGAGGCCTCGCCCGTCAAGAGTTTTGCGCTTTTCGGGGCCACCAAGAAGAAGGCACTCCCGTGATCGTTCGCAAGTTCCCGATCGAACATCTGGACCCCATTTCCCTGCTGGGGCACAACGACTCCAACGTACGCCAGATCGAGCGCGAGATCTCCGTTCGCATCACGCTGCGCGACGGCACGCTCAGCGTGGCCGGTGACGAGCTCGAGGTGAAGCCCGCGGTGCGCGTGCTCGAGGAGCTGGTCGAGCTGGCCGAGCGCGGCAAGGTGATCGAGGAGGCCGATGTGGCCACCGCGCTGGGACAAGCGCGCCGCGAGGGCCCGCACGGGCAGGAGCCGAATGGCCACGGGAACGGTAACGGGAACGGTCGCGGACGACTCGCCGAAGCCTACGATGGAGCGCCGGGCTACACGTTCGATCGCAAGGCAGTGCGCCCGCGCACGCCCACGCAGGCGTTGTACCTGAAGGCGCTGGAACAGTCCGAGGTGGTGTTCGGCATCGGCCCCGCAGGCACGGGCAAGACGTACCTCGCCGTGGCTGCCGCCGTGGCGGCGCTGCGCGCGAAGCGCGTGGACCGCATCGTGCTCGTGCGCCCCGCCGTGGAGGCGGGCGAGAGTCTCGGCTTCCTGCCCGGCGACATGCAGGAGAAGGTCGATCCGTACCTGCGCCCCATGTACGACGCGCTCGCCGACTTGATGTCGTACGACAAGATGCGCCGCTTCCTCGAGATGGGCGTCATCGAGATCGCGCCACTGGCGTTCATGCGTGGCCGCACACTCTCGAACGCGTTCGTCATCCTGGACGAGGCGCAGAATACGACCGTGCGCCAGATGAAGATGTTCCTCACGCGACTGGGCCTGAACTCGCGTGCGGTCATCACCGGCGACCTCACGCAGATTGACCTCAGGAGTCCCGACCAGTCGGGCCTCGTGCGCATCCAGTCCATCCTCGGGCACGTCGCCGACATCAAGTTCGTGTACTTCCATCCGGAAGACGTGGTGCGCCACCGCCTGGTGAAGGACATCATCCACGCGTTCGACGTGTACCACGCTCGCGTGGAGCGCAGGCTCGACGACGGCGTGGGACCCTCGCTCGATCCGCTCGCGGCGGAGCTTCAGGATGCGATCGCGCAGGAGGCGGCCAAGCTGCACGCGCCGCTGTTGCCGGATGAGCAGGCGCCGCCGGACGGGGGAAGCGGCAGCCAGGGCTGACGCGCGAGCGTCGCTGGCCACCCCCTTGCCATGACGTCGCCCGACCAACCCACGCCCGGCCCGGCGCTGCCGGGTCGTGCGCGCACGGTGCGCTGGGGATTCCACGCCGCGCGGCTGCTCATGGTGGTGGCGCTGCTCGCGATCGCGGCCGTGCTGCCCACCGGGCAGGGTGCCATCGACAAACTGCGCTACCGCGAGGGCGACATCGCGCGGGAACGCGTCGTGGCGCCGAACGACTTCCGCATCCAGAAGGACGACGTCACGCTGCGGCGCGAGCAGGAGGAGGCCGCGCTCGCCGTGCCGCCCGTGTTCGTGGTGGACCAACGCGCGCGCACCGATGCGAGCGAGCGCTGGTCGGCATTCCAGGAGCGAGCGCTCGCCGTGGTGTCGGACCCGGCGGTGGGGCCGAACGAACGCGCCGAGAAACTCAGGCTTCTGGGCGTTCCGCTCGAACCCGCCGCCATCGAAGCGTTGTCCGCGCCCGGCCGGGCGCGGCGCGCACTCACCGAGTTGGGCGCGTGGCTCACGGAGGTGCTGGACGCCGGAGTGGTGGCCGAGAAACGTGGCGGCTTCATCCTCGGCTACCGGAACGTGAACCTGCGCGAGGGCGACCTCGAGGCCTCGGCGCCGGCCACGCGCTTCCTCGACCGTCGCGAGGCGCTCGAGCGCATCCAGCGCCACGCCCGGGCCACGTTCGGCGCCGACACGCGCGGCGTCACACTGGTGGCGGCCCTCGCCGGTCCGTTCCTGGTGGCGAGCGTGAGCTACGACCGCGCCGAGACCGAATGGCGCCGATCCAACGCCAAGAGCACGGTGCCCGACGTGGTCGGCATGGTGAAGAAGGACGAGCTGATCGTGGACGCCAACGAACGCGTATCGCGTGAGGCCATGCTGAAGCTGCGGTCGCTGCGCAATCTCGAGGCCGCGAGACTGTCGCAGACCGAGCACCTGTACCCGCCGCTCGCCCGCATGCTGCTCATGCTGCTGTTCGTCGCCGCGTTCGCCACTTACCTACGCATGGAGTTGCCGTGGGTGCTCGCGGACAACGGCATGCTGGCCATGTTCACGGTGCTCACACTGGCCGTGCTCGGCTGCGTCGTCGCCATCGTCAACGTGGCGGGGCTGTCCGAGTTCGCGGTTCCGCTGGCGCTGGCGCCACTGGTCGTGGCGTCGCTCATGGAGAAACGCCCCGCGCTCGTGTTCACGCTCATGCTGTCGGTGCTGGTGATGGCGGTGGCCGAGCTGCGCGCGCCGTTCGTGGCCGTGGCCATGATGGGCGGTGTCACGGCCGTGTACTCCGTGCAGCGCCTGCGCCATCGCTGGCACTTCGTGCGCGCGTTCTTCGCCATCTCGCTCGCGAACCTGGCCGCGATCCTGGCGTGGGACCTGGCGCGCAACACGCCCGTGGCCGGCATGCTCAGCGATGGGCTGTGGGGGCTCCTGTCGGCGCTGTTCGCGACGGCGGTGGCGTTCGGCCTTCTGCCGCTCGTGGAGCAGCTGTTCCGACTCACCAGTGACATCACGCTGCTCGAACTCTCCGACTTGAATCGCCCGCTGCTGCGCCGCATGCAGCTCGAAGCACCCGGCACCTACCACCACAGCATGGTCGTGGGCTCGCTCGCCGAGGCAGCGGCCGAGACCATCACCGCCAACTCGCTGCTGGCCCGCGTGCAGGCCTATTACCACGACATCGGCAAGCTGGCGAAGCCCGAGTACTACGCCGAGAACGAACCCGCCAGCTCGCGCTCGCGCCACGAAAAGCTCGCGCCGTCGATGAGCGCGCTGGTGGTGAAGTCGCACATCTCGGAAGGACTCGAGATGGCGAAGAAGGAGCGGCTGCCGCGCGCGGTGCGCAGCGCGATTCCCGAGCACCACGGCAGCATGGTGATGGCGTTCTTCTTTCACAAGGCGCTCGAGATCGACCCCACCGCCCGGCGCGAGGACTACAGCTACCCCGGGCCGCGGCCGCGTTCCAAGGAGACCGCCATCCTCATGCTGGCGGACGGCGTCGAGGGCGCCTCACGGGCGCTGGCCGAGCCCACGCCCAGCCGCATCCGAGGGCTGGTGCAGCGCATCATCGAGGAGCGCGTGCGCGATGGACAGCTGGACGACTGCAATATCACCATCGCGGAGCTGGCGCGCATCCGGGAGTCGTTCATCCCCGTGCTCACCGCCATCTTCCACGTGCGCGCGCCCTACCCCTCGGCGCCCAAGCGCGAGGGCAAGCGCGAACTGGATCCGCGCCGGGACGGGTGAGCCGGCCTGATTTCACCGGACTGATTTCGCCATTGTTCGCAAGAGGGCGCGGGCCTAGGGTCCTGCCATGTGTCCTCGCCGTTCGGCCCCGGCAGCGTGCTTCCGCTCCGCCACGTTCCTGCTTGTCCTGGCGCTGTCGTCCCGCGCCACGACGGCCACAGCCGCTCAAGGCCTGAACCTCGCGTGGAATCACTGCCTGGGTGAGGGCACCGGTGTCCAGAACGCCGCGTTCGCCTGCGACACCAACGTGGGCTCACACCGTATGACCGGATCGTTCGTGCTCGGCGTGAACATGAACGATGTCATCGGCCATGAGATCGTCATCGAGCTGGCCAGTGCGAGCCCGGCGTTGCCTGCATGGTGGACACTCTATTACGTCGGGAGTTGCCGACCGACGTCGCTCGTCGCAGACTTCGTGGCTGACGCCAGCGATATCGTCTGCGCCGATTGGTCGCTCGGCCAAGGCGTGGGCGGCATCGGTACCTACTGTACGTCCACCGGCTCCTGTGCGGATCGTCCCGCCAGCTCGAACCTCGTACGAGTCAAACTGGTCGTCGCGGTTCCCCAGGCTCAGAGACAGGACCTGGTCGCCGGCACGGAGTACTTCGCATTCAACCTGGCGGTGAATCACACGAAGACCGTGGGCACGGGGAGCTGTGCCGGATGCGAGACACCGGTCTGCATCGTGCTGAATTCCATCAAAGTGGTTCCGATGAACAACATCGGCACTCGCGATCTCACCACGCCGACCGCCCCCGGCACCAATTTCGTCACCTGGCAGGGTGGCGGCGTGCCGGTGACCCCGCACGGGTTCGGCTGCCCCGCCGCGACGGCGACTCGCCGCTCGGCTTGGGGTGCGGTGAAGGCGCTGTACCGGTAAGTGGGCGGGCCGCAGCCCGTCCGCACGCCCTCAGCTCGCCGCCCGCTTCCCGAAGTCGTCCTCGATCGGGATGCGCATGGCCACGAGGAAGCTCGGGACCGTGGCGATGATCACCCAAGTGAAGAACTGCAGGTATCCCACCTTGTCCTGCAGCCAGCCGCTCCACATGCCGGGGATCATCATGCCCATGGCCATGAAGCCGGTGCAGATGGCGTAGTGCGCCGTCTGGTGCGGCCCGCGCGCGATGTGCAGCATGTAGAGCAGGTAAGCCGTGAGGCCGAAGCCATAGCCGAACTGCTCCACCGCCACGCACGCCTGGACTAACCACACGTTCGTCGGCTGCGCCCAGGCGAGATAGATGAACACGGCATCGGGCAGGTGGATGGCGAGCAGCATGGGCCAGAGCCACGTCTTGAGCCCGCCGCGCGAGGCCACCCAGCCGCCGAGGATGCCGCCGAACGTCAACGCGATGATGCCCACGGTGCCGTACACCACCCCGACCTGGGTGGTCGTCAGGGCCAGGCCGCCTTGGTCGCGCGGGTCTAGCAGGAATGGCGCCACCATCTTCACCAGCTGGGCTTCGCCGAAGCGATAGAGCAGCAGGAACGCGAGCAGCGTGAGGATCTTGGGGCGGCGGAAGAACGAGCCGAACGTGGCGATGAACTCGCGCACGAACTCGGGGATGCGGCGCGCCTCGCCGGGCTTGTCCGAAGCCGGCCGCGGCAACGCCCACGCGTGCCATGCGCCGAACAGCAGGAACGAACCGGCCAGCACGGCCATGGCGATGGACCATGCGTGGCGCACGTCGCCGGTGCGGTCCTGGATCGTGCCGGCGAGCGTCACGATGAGCCCCTGGCCGACGATCAACGCCAAGCGATAGAACATGCTGCGGATGCCCACGAAGAACGCCTGCTGGCGCTCGCTGTTCGCGAGCATGTAGAAACCGTCCGCGGCGATGTCGTGCGTGGCCGAGTTGAACGCGAGCAGCCAGAAGAACGCGAGCGTCCACTGGAAGCCGTTCGGCAGTGGCGCGGTGAGCGCCACCCCGGCCAGTCCTGCGCCGATCAGCAACTGCATCACCCAGATCCAGCGTCGCCGCGTGCCGAGCAGGTCCACGACTGGCGACCAGAACGGCTTGATCACCCACGGCAGGTAGAGCCAGCTGGTGTAGAGGGCGATGTCGGTGTTGGAGATGCCGAAGCCCTTGTACATGATGACAGACACTGTCATCACGACCGCGTAAGGGAGCCCTTCCGCCAGGTAGAGTGACGGGATCCACGCCCAGGGCGTTCGCGACTGCGTGCGCGCTACTTCCATCGGTCTGCCCCTCCGTGGGACGACGAGCGCCTCGAACGACTCCGTGTAGCACGCGGCCCGGAGCACCAGCAAGCGGTTTCGGGAGAGGTCGTCGCGGCGTCCCCGCTCGGACCCTCCCCGGAGGTTGTCGGCCGCCCGAGGCTCGGAGACAATCTCCCAATGCCCGTCTCCGTCACCGCACCGCGCGGCCTCGCCCGCCTGGCCCCGGCACTGCGTGCGCTCGTGGCCCAGGTGTTGAAGGGCGAGGGGCGCCGCCTCGGGGAGGTCGCCATCGTGCTCTCCGACGACGCGCTGCTGCGGCAGATCAACCGCGACTGGCGTTCCATCGATCGCGCCACCGACGTCATCAGTTTCGCCTATGACGAGCGCAAGCCCGATGCGGCCGGACCCGGTTCCGGCAGTCACCCCCCCGTTCGCGGCGACCTGCTCATCTCGTTGGACCGCGTGCACGCGCAGGCCAAGCGCTTCCGCGTCACACCCGGAGCCGAGCTGGCGCGCCTCGTGGTGCATGGGGCGCTCCACCTGTGTGGGCACGATCATGCGCGCGCCAGCGAGCGAAAGCTCATGCGCGAGCGCGAGGAGTCGGCGCTGCGGCGGGCCCGAGCGGGCGCCCGCGCGCTCGACCGACTGCTGAACGGAGCGCGGGACGGAGGGGCGGCGCGATGACGCAAGGCTGCAACCTCGCGGTCCTCGCGGCGCTGGTGCTCGCAATGGCGAGCCCGGCCGAAGTGGCCTGCCCGCCTCCCGAGGCGCTGCTCGGCGCCGTGCGTGCGGCGACGCGCATCCAGCTGGAGCAGCTCGGGCCCGACGAGACGCGCATCGACACCCCACTCGCGCACGTGCCCGGCCGCACGCTCGGCTACGAGGTGCACGGCGTGTTCCGCGTGAGCGGTCCCACGGCGGAAGCGCTGCGCGCGGCATTCGGCCGGCGGGATTCGTACGCCTGTGCGAGCGAGATCGCCCCGTCGGAGTTCGTGACGCCCGAGGGCCTTCCCATCGGACTGCTGTTCGCGGGCAGCCAGGGCGCCGCGGCGGTGGTGCTGCACCTGCCCGAGGGCCACGTCGAGATCCAGCTCGAGGGTGGCGTGCACACGAGCGCGCCGCTCTCGCGTCTGGGGCAGCGGCGCTGGGAGCTGGCGCTCCGATTGCTCGCGCGCGAGACGCGCACGAGCCCCGATCAGTTCTACGAGCAGATGTTGCCACCCGGCCGCGTGCCCCCTGCGGCGGATCCTGCCGCGGACACGGCTGCCGCACCGCGTGACGACCTGCCACGCCCGCGCTAGAGTGCGCGTCCCATGACGCCGCCGCCGCCCAAGCCGTCCAAGTCACCCAAGTCACCCCGACGGGAGACGCACCCCATGCTCGGCCGGGTCCGCACTTGGTTCCTCACCGGACTCCTGGTGCTCGCCCCTTCGGCGGTGACCATCTGGGTGCTGTTCCGTCTGCTCAACTGGGTGGACAACCTGCTTGGGCGTTACCTGCGATTCGCGGCACTCGACTACCACCGCGTTCCGGGGCTAGGCTTGGTCGCCACGGGGCTGCTGCTGCTCATCGTGGGATTCGTGGCCACGCAGGTGGGGCAGGGGCCGCTCGCGCGGATCTGGGACCGGCTGCTGCTGCGCATCCCCGGCGTGGGCATCGTCTACGGCTCCACCAAGTCGCTGGGCGAGGCGTTCCTGAACCAGAAAGAGGAGACGTTTCGCAAGGTGGTGCTGGTGCAATGGCCGCATCCCGGCATCTGGCGAGTCGGGTTCCTCACCGGGCATGTCGCGCAGCACGTCAAGGATCAGGTCGGGCAGGATGTGTCGTGCGTGTTCGTGCCGCACACGCCGAATCCGGCGTCGGGGTTCGTGCACTACGTCCCCAAGAAGGACCTAGTCGAGCTGGACTGGGCGGTGGAGGACGGGCTCAAGGTGATCGTGTCGGGCGGTGTGGTGCAGCCCGGCATGGAGCCGCCTGCGCCGATCGACTCGCGCTGACGCGCCTGCCCGCCGTATTCCTCCATGGCGATCGTCACCACCGAAGGCATCGTCCTCAAGACCCACGCGCTCGGGGACACCAGCCGTATCGTGACCGCCTACACGCGCGACCACGGCCTGCGGAAGTTCGTGGCCAAGGGCGCGCGCAAGCTCCCGAGCCGATTCGGCTACGCGCTCGAGCCGCTGTCGCGCTCGCAGTTCGTGTTCTACCTGAAACCCGACCGCGACCTGCACCTGCTTTCCAAAGCCGAAGTGTTGGACGCGCTCGGCTCCCGGCTCACCGAGCTGTCGCGCCTGGCGCACGCGCAGGCGGCACTCGAGCTGGTGGACCGCCTGGTGTGGGGCGAGGAACCGCACGCGCGGCTCTACGCCCTGCTCGTGCAAGCGCTCGATGGCTGCGCGCGCGCGCCGGTCGCCACGCTGCCGGCGGTCACGCTGGCGTTCCAGCTGCAGCTGGCAAGCGAGCTGGGTTATCGCCCGCGGCTCGACCAGTGCGCGGTGGATGCACTTCCCGTGTCGCAGCGGCGGGCGTTCTCGCCGGCGCGCGGCGGACTCCTGTGCGACCGCTGTGCCGCGCGCGAGGGCGGCGTGGTGTTCCTGACGCCCGAGGCACTGGCTTCGCTCGCGCTGTTGCTCTCGAAACCCTTGCTGGAGGCGGGCGAGTTCGTGGAGTTGCCACGCGCCGGCGAGTTGCTGCGCGTCATCGAGGACTTCTTCCGCACGCACTTCCAGCGCTTCCAGGGCTTGCGTTCGCTCGAGGTATTGCGCGGCCTCGAGGCGCCGGACCCGCCCGCGCCGGAGCGCGACTAGCCGTACCCGGCGCACGACTGGCGAGCCTGTTCCACCGCGCTTACACTCGCGCGCTCTTTCCACCCGCTCGCTCCCGGGGAACCACTTCCACCATGTCCGTGCCCGAACCACGCCGCTCGCTCCAACACATGATGCTCGCGCTCGAGAGTTTCTGGGCCGAGCGCGGCTGCGTCATCCAGCAGCCCTACCCGTCCGAGGTGGGCGCGGGCACGTTTAATCCGGCCACGTTCCTGCGCTCGCTGGGCCCCGAGCCGTGGCGCGTCGCCCACGTCGAGCCGTCCCGACGCCCCAAGGACGGCCGCTACGGCGAAAACCCGAACCGGTTCCAACAGTTCTTCCAGTACCAAGTGCTGCTGAAGCCCGCGCCGAGCGACGTGGTGGACGCCTACTTCCAGTCGCTGGCCGCCATGGGCCTGGATCCGCTCGAGCACGACCTGCGCCTGGTCGAGGACGACTGGGAGAGTCCGACGCTCGGTGCCGCGGGCTTGGGCTGGCAGGTGTGGTGTGATGGTACGGAGATCTCGCAGTTCACTTATTTCCAGCAGTGCGGTGGGCTCGAGCTGCCGGTGGTCTCGGCCGAACTCACCTATGGCCTCGACCGCATCGGCATGATGCTGCAGGGCACCGACCGCGTGCAGGACCTGGCGTGGGCGCCCGGCGTGACGTGGGGCGACCTGTGGTTGCGGAACGAATGGGAATGGTCGCACTACAACTTCGAGCAGGCACCGGTGCCGGAGCTGTTCGAGATGTTCAAGGTGTGGGAGGGCGAGGCCGCCCGCCTGCTCGAGCTAAAGCTGGTGAATCCCGGCTACGACGCGGTCATCAAGTGTTCGCACGTGTTCAACCTGCTCGACGCGCGCGGCGCCATCTCGGTGAGCGAGCGCGTGGGCTACATCGCGCGCGTGCGAAAGATCGCGCGCCGCGCGGCCCAGGCCTACACCGAGCTGCGCGGTGAGCTCGGTTATCCGCTCATCAAGGACGAGGCCGAGCGCGCACGCTGGCTGGCCGTGCGCGACGAGGCCGCCGCCAGAGCCGCTGCCCGGACCACGCGGCCGGAGGCCGCAAGGGCTTCTACCACATGACCCGCGACCTCTTGTTCGAGATCGGCGTCGAGGAGCTGCCCGCCGGCTACGTGCAACCGGCGCTCGAGCAACTCGAACGCGGTGTGCGCGACGGACTGACGGCGCTGCGCCTGGCCGCGGGCGGTGTGGTCACGCACGGCACGCCGCGCCGGCTCGCCGTGCTCGTGCACCGCGTGGCCGAGCGCCAGACCGACTTCGACGAGGAGGCCATGGGCCCCGCGGCCCGCGTGGCGTTCGACGCCGAGGGCCATCCCACCCGCGCGCTGCTCGGCTTCTGCGCCGGCAAGGGTGTGGAGGCCTCGGCCGTGCGACGCGTGGAGACTCCCAAGGGCGAGTACGTGGCGGTCACCGTGCACCACGCCGGGCGTGCCGCACTTGAAGTGCTGCCCGAGATGCTCGCCCAGGTGGCGACGCGACTCCAGTTCCCGAAGACGATGCGCTGGGACGCGGGCGACTATCGCTTCGGCCGCCCCGTGCGCTGGCTGCTGGCGTTGTTCGGCGCCGACGGCGTGGACGTGCGCGCATTCGGCCTCGAGGCGACACGCCACACGTTCGGACATCGCTTCCTGCACCCGGGCGCCGTTCCGGTGGGCGAGCCCGGCGCGTATCTCGACGCGCTTCGCGCGGCTCGGGTGATCGCCGACCCGAACGAGCGCCGTCGACTCGTGGTGGAGCAGGTCACCGCCGCGGCGGCGGAACGCGGTGGGCGTGTCGTGGCCGACGACGAGCTCACCGACATCGTCAACCAGCTGGTCGAGTGGCCCACCGCCATCACCGGCTCGTTCCACGAGCGCTACCTCGACCTGCCGCGCGAGGTCATCGTGACCGCGCTGCGCGAGCATCAGCGCTTCTTCGCCATCGAGGACGCGGCCGGCAAGCTGTTGTCGCACTTCCTCACCGTTCGCAACGGCGATGCCAACGGCATCGCAACGGTAAGAAAAGGCAACGAGGACGTGCTGGTCGCGCGCCTCGACGACGCGCGCTTCTATTGGGACACCGACCTCAAGCACAAGCCCGCCGAGCTGGTGGACAAGCTCTCGGGCGTGGTGTGGATGGAAGGCTTGGGCAGCCTGCGCGACAAGGCCGCGCGGCTCGAGTCCCTCGCCGGCTGGCTGGCCGAGCGCCTGGCGCCCGCCGCGCGAGCGGCAGCCACGCGCGCCGCGCTGCTGTGCAAGACCGACCTCCTGGGCGAGATGATCGGCAGCGGCAAGGAGTACGCAAGCCTCGAAGGCGTGATGGGTGGCCACTACGCGCGCCGGGCGGGCGAGAGCGAGGAAGTGGCCGCGGCCATCGCCGAGCACTACTCGCCGCGAGGTGCGGGCGACGAGCCTCCATTCTCCGCCGCCGGCGCGCTGCTCTCGCTCGCCGACAAGCTGGACCACGTCGCCGGCGCGTTCGTGGCCGGCAAGTCGCCGAGCGGTTCCGAGGATCCCTACGGCGTCCGCCGAGCCGCGAACGGCGCCATCCGTATCGTGATCGAGCGCGACTGGTCGCTGGACCTGCGCGCCACCGCCATGGAGGTGACCCGCCCGTATTTCGCAGCCGACTCCGACCTGCCGCAGGCGGAAGTCATGAAGCGGCTGGGCGAGTTCCTGCGCTCGCGCGTGGACACGGCACTCGAGGAGAGATCGCTCCCCTATGACGTGCGCGAGGCCGCGCTCGAAGCGCGCATCCTCATGAACGGCGTCGCGCGGCCCGGCTGGTGCGATGCGGCCGACGTGCTGGCGCGGGCGCGCGCGCTCGAGGCGTTCCGCGGCGACCCGCGCTTCGCGCCGCTCGTGATCCTGTTCAAGCGCGTCTCCAACATCCTCAAGGCCGCCAGCGAGCCGCTGCCCGCCGCGCTCGACACCGCGCGGCTGGCGGATGCGCACGAGCAGGCCCTGCTCGCGGCCACCGAGCTGGCGCGCGCCCGCACTGCCGCGCTGTGGGAGCAGCGCGACTACACGGCGCTGCTACCCGAGTTGCTCGGGATGGGCGAGGCCATCCACGGCTTCTTCGACCACGTCATGGTCAACGTGGAGGATGTCGTGCTGCGCCAGAATCGCCTGAGGCTGCTGGCCGACGTGCGCGAGCTGTTCCTGCGCGGCTGGGACCTGTCGAAGGCCGTGGTCGAGGGCGAGAAGAGCTAGCGCTCAAGCCGCACGCCTCGCCCGGCGAGATCGTGCGTGAGGTCCGCGAGCTCGACCGAGTCCGCCGCGCTGGAGGCGCGGTACGCCAGAAAATCCGCGCGCGCACCCGCCACGTCACCGCTGCGGGCGCGGGCGCGCGCCCGAAGTGCCCACGCCGGGGCATAGGTCGCGTCGCTTGCCAACGAGGCGTCGGCCGCGGCCAGCGCGCCGGCTAGGTCTTCCACGGCCAGGGCCGCGAGTCCGGCATTCTTGTGGAGCGGCGCCACGCTCGGGAAGCGCGCGATTCCGCGCTGGAGCACCCAGCGCGCGGAGTCCGCCGCGCCGTTCATGAGCAGCGCGTGCCCCAATTGGTTGTAGGCCGAGGCGTCGCTCGAGTCCTCGGCGAACGCGCGCCGTAGCTTCTCCACGGCGTCCGGCCAATTGCCGTCGGCGATGGCGATGGCGGCGAGGTGGGACCACGCGAACGCTCGCAGCTCGTGGTCGCCCCGCGGGACACTCGCGATCAGCGCCGACAGCCGTGTGGCGGCCTCGCTCCTCTGGCCGCGCTCGGCCATCACCGCCGCAAGGCCGACCGCGGCGCGGTGGTAGCCCGCGTCCAGCCGCAACGCCTCGCCGAAGTGACGCTCGGCCGTGGCGAGGTCGTGAGCAAGCAGCGCTTGGGTGCCAAGGTCGTTCGCCGCCACCGCCTGCGCCGTGCGCGCGGCCGCGCGGGTAGCAAGCCAGCGCCAGCCCGGGTAGGCCGCCACGGCAAGCAGCGCCAGCAGGATCAAGAGGGGTGACAACGGCCGGGCCGTGGCGGGACGCGCAGGTTCGAGCGCTCCGGGCGTGCGACGTTCGACCACAAGCTCCTCGGTCTCGGCACCGGGCCCTGCCACCAGGCCTGGCTCGGGCGGCACGAAGCCGCCCAGCAGCGCGTCCAGTTCATCGCGCACACGCTCCGCCGTGGGCCGGCTCGCGGGCGACTTCTCGAGCATGCGCGTGACCAACGCCGCCACGCCCTCGCCGGCCTCCGCGCGATGCTCCAGGAGCGGCCGCGGCGGCTGGTTCGCGATCGCGTACATGACTGCCAGCGCACTCTCGCCCGCGAACGGCAACTCCCCGGACAGCATCTCGTGCAGCATCACGCCCAGCGCGAACACGTCTGACGCGGCCTCGCTTTTGCCCGCGATCGCCTCGGGCGACATGTAGGCCGCGGTGCCGAGCGTGCTGCCGGTCATGGTGAGGCGCGAAGCGCTCGCGGCGTGCGCGAGGCCAAAGTCCATGAGCTTCGCCGCGCCATGCGCGTCGAACATGAGGTTCTCGGGCTTGACGTCGCGGTGGACGATGCCGCCATGCCCGTGCGCGAATGCCAGCGCCGAGGCGGCCTCGCGCGCGATGCGGAGGGCCTGCGGCACGGGGAGTGCGCCGCCGGAGAGCAACGCGCGCAGCGTGGGACCCGGCAGCAACTCCATCGCCAGGAACGGCCGGTCGCCGTCCACCTCGAATGCGTGCACCACCGCGATGTTCGGGTGCGACAGCGCGGCTGCCGCGCGAGCCTCGCGTTCGAAACGGCGCAGATGGGTCGGGTCCGCGGCCAGCTCCGGCGCCACGAACTTGAGGGCCACGTGGCGTCCGAGGCGGGTGTCCACGGCCTCGACCACCTCGCCCATCCCGCCGCGACCCAGGGGCCGCACGACTTCGTAGTGGAGCACGCGCACTTCAGCCATCGCGCGGGACCGTAACAGTGCGCCGAACGCGCCAGCAACCACCGACGGTCATCGTCTGCGGTGATACGAAGAAGCCGCCACGACGCTCGATCAGCGTGCGGTCGAGAGGCCTTTCGCTTTCTGGTACGCGGCGGCGGCAAGGTCCAGGAGGCCCACGGTGCGATACACGTCGCCCAACGCTTCCTGCGGGGCCGAGGACTCGGGCTCCAGCTCGGCCAGTGCCGCGAACTGCTCGGCGGCGTCGGCGAGAAAACCACGCTCGAACAGGTAGGCCCCGGCCAGGTAGCGCGCCGCGGGGTTGCCCGCGCCGCCCACGCTCTGGTGCATGCGCCGGACCACCCCACGCACGGCGTCCGCCTCGATCACGGCGACCACACGGAACGTGGCCGACGCCTTGCCCGCGGGTGTGTCGGCCGTGTGCGCCTGCACGTCCCACACGTACTCACCCTCGACCAGCTCCCCGGCGTCCGCGGGGAACGCGAGCGTGGTGCCCTGCGATTCACGGGTCCAGCGCTCGCCCTCCATGCCGGAGAGCGTCACGACATAGCGCACCGCGCCGGGGACCGCCCGCCACGTGAACGTGGGGCGGGCGGCGAGCAGGTCGGTCTGTCGCGGGGAGAGAGGCTCGGGCAGAGCGGCATCACCGCCGGAGCGCAGTGCGGGAACCGCGACGAGTCCGCGCTCGCGGGAGCCGGCGAGGCGGAAGTTGCGCACCGAAAGGAACGCCTCGCGCGGAAGCCGCTCGCGGCCCGCCGCGGTGCCAGCGGCCACTCGGCCCCCGATGGTCATGGAACTGCCGGGGCCCAGCTCGATGACATTGCCGTCGTTGAAGAACAGCGTCGCGCTGCTGCGGGGTCCGGCGCTGATGCGGTCGCCACTCTCCAGTGGGGAGCCGAACGTGGCGGGTGCAGGGCGATGTCCGCCGGGTCTGCCCGGCGTGACCATGACCTTGCCCTTCAACGCGGCGAGCACGGCGACCGGTTCGGCTTGAGCGGACGACGCGGCCAGCGTGAGGCTCACCAGGACGGCCACACCTCGAACAAGGTTGCGCATCCCGACCTCCGTTCCTGGAGCATACGTCGAACGAACGCATGTCGCATGACACGGAACCAGGTCCCACTGCACGCGGCGGGGGGGGATTGCCCCAGTGAGGGGTCGCCCGGAGGGTGACGCCGGTTAATGCAGGCGCACCACCCGACGGCTCACTGAGCTACCCGCCGCACTCAGTTTGAGCGCGTAGACGCCCGGAGCAAGCGACGCACCCTCGTCCAGTCGGACACGCTGGTCACCGCCGGAGGACCACAGATTCCGCCGGGCTACGCGCCGGCCGCTGGGGTCGTAGAGCTCCAATCGAGCCTCACCCACCGGCGCCGAGAATCGCAGCGTGACGAACGAGCCGCGCATGGGGTGGGGTGACGGCGCGGCCAGCGCAAGCCCGCTCGAGGGGATGAGAGGTTCCACACCCAGGCTCGCGCTCGGCAGGCGGCGGATGCGCAACTGCCCGGCCTCGAGCCATTCCACGAGCGGCTCGAGGCCCGACCGCACGAACCACGCCACGGGATCCTCGGCCACACTGCTGCCCTCGAACAGCTCTCCGTCCGCCGGCTGGCCCGGTAGCGGTGCGGCCGTGGCGTCCACGTGCAGGATGCGCACATCGTTCTGGCCGGCGTTGTCGACCGACCACGCGATCCGCTGGCCGTTCGCCCCATCCGCCGCGGCCTTGCACAACAGCGCGCCGGTCGTAGGCGTGACGATGACGCGCCCCGCCGGTTCCGTGCTCCACACGCGCACGCCGGTGCTGTCCAGGCGCGCGCAACGGATGTCGCCGTCACCCCACGTCACGTACACGTGTCCCGCAGCACCCTCGACGAGGTCCACCCGCAATGGCGAGACTGTGGCGAGGATCGCGCCGGGCAGGGCCCAGCGGAAGTTGGCGTTGGGGGCGATGTGCTGGCCATACGCATGGTCCGCGACATTCAAGTCGCGCCACGCCAGCCACAGGCCGCCGCCGGGGGACACGGCGGAGCCCAGGATGCGGATGCCCGCAGCCACGGCGGTGACGCGCACGCCGTTCGTGGTCCAGGGTGTGCCGTTCACGCCCTGGTAGCCGAGGTGCGCCACGTAGAGCGGCGCCGTGCCCCCGCTGCGCTGGTCCGCCCAGACCACATACGCGCCGCCCGCGCCGTCGGCGTGCAGCGCGCGCAATCGTTGGATGCCCACGACGCCGCAGACGGGGATGCCGGTGGGCGAACCCGAGGGAGCCCACAGCGCATTCCCCCAGTAGTCGTAGTGCTGAGCGTAGAGGTCGGGATTGGAGACGCCCTTCAGTTCCTCCCACACGACGTAGGCCCCGCCCTCCCCGTCGCCCACGACCATGGCCGCGCTGGCGATGTTGGACACCACCACGCCAGTGTCGCGGAATGTGGCGGGCACCACGCCGTCGTCCTGGATGTGCAGGAATCGCAGGGCGATGAAAGTCGAAGTGGAGTCGTTGGGGGTCACGCCGAACCACGACACCACCGCGCCATCGAGTCCGTCCGGGGCGGCGGACAGCGCGTTCACCATGGTTCCGCTGTGCGTCAGGGCCATGGCGGCCGCGCCGAACCCGGGAGCAAAGGAGCCGTCGTCCCGGATGTGTTGAGCGTAGAGGGCCGAGCCGGCGTGCGCCCCGATGAACAGCGACCACACGCCGCCCACTCCGTCCCCGAACGTCGGGAACGAGCTGGGGGTCTGGAGCACGGCGAACGGCGACAGCGCCACGCCATCGGGCATGGCGATCTGGGCCGACGCGGCGATCGGAGATGCAAGGATGTAGAGCAGGGCAAGCGGGAGCGTGCGTCGCACGGGGGGGTATCCTCCAGCACGGCATTCTGCCGTGTCGGGGAGCCCGACTCCAGAGAGAACTCATTCGCTTCGAGCGCCTCGGGGTGCTGGCCCGCTTGCTCGGGGCTCGGCACGGCGGCTATGGTGCCCGCCGCCTCGAACCCCGCCCACCCGCACTCCCCGGAGGACCCCATGGCGCTTCGCGAGAAGGCCGAGATCGTGGATGCCGACGGCCTGCGCCGCATCGTCACCCGCATCGCGCACGAGATCGTGGAGCGGAACAAGGGGGTGGACGATCTGGTGCTGGTGGGGATCCGCCGCCGCGGTGTGCCGCTCGCCAGCCGCATCGCCGAGAAGATCAAGGAGTTCGAGGGCCGGGCTCCGGCCGAGGGGAGCCTCGACATCACGCTCTACCGTGACGACCTTTCCACGGTCGCGAACCGTCCGGTCGTGGGCACCACGGAGATTCCCGTGGACATCAACGGCAAGGTGGCGGTGCTGATCGACGACGTGCTCTACACCGGCCGCACGGTGCGCGCCGCGATGGACGCACTCATCGACTTCGGGCGTCCGCGCACCATCCAGCTCGCCGTGGTCATCGACCGCGGGCACCGCGAGCTGCCCATCCGCGCCGACTTCGTGGGCAAGAACGTACCCACGTCCAAGAAGGAAGTGATCGGCGTGAAGCTCCTGGAGATCGATGGCGTGGACAGCGTCGTCATCAAGGAGATGGACGAGTAACAGGCTGCGTCCCCGCGTCGGGCCGTCGTGAACCTGCCGCGCCCTGCGTACGCTTCACGCCTTTCATGCCTGCGCCATCGGCCCTGGCGTCCGGCCAGCGCGTGCTTACGCGCCACGTCCCCCGGACCACGCGAAGGACGTTCGTTCTTGCGCCGTGGGCAGAAGCGCGCGCCGGGAAGTTCGAGCATCGAATAACCCATTGGGGGTATTCGGTTTGGGGCTTTCTGCGCGTGCTGTTCAGCTGGAACCGGCTACAGACGAATGTTCTTCGTTAAAATACCCATTACGCGCACTGTTTATTTCTTGAATCGCCTAACTTGCAGAAGCATCATCTAACCCTACCCGGAGGTGAAAACATGCTCGACGATCTCGATTCCATCGACCGCAGATTGTTGGAGATCCTCCAGAAGGACGGCCGTACTTCCAACGCCGACCTCGCGCGTGCCGTGAAGATGGCACCCAGTGCCGTGTTCGAACGCATCCGCCGGCTCGAACGCGACGGCGTGATCCGCGGCTACGGCGCGCAGCTTGACCCGCGTGCTCTGGAGCGCACGCTGCTGGCGTTCGTGCTGGTGCGCACCGACGAGCGCACGGGCGAGAACATCTCGGGTCCCGAACTCGCGCGCGTGCCCGAGGTGATGGAAGTGCATCACGTGGCCGGCCAGGACAGCTATCTCGTAAAGGTGCGCGTCAAGGATCCCGAGGCGCTGGGCCGGCTGTTGCGCGAGCGCTTCGGCGCCATCCCGGGCGTGCGCTCCACCATGAGCACCATCGCGCTCGAGACGCTCAAGGAACACTGGTCTCTGCCGATCGAACCACTGCCCACGCCCGAGCGCGAGAGACTCCGTGCCTGACGCCACCCGCGGCCCTCGCACGCTCCTCCTGCTCGCGTTCGCGAGCATCTGGTTCGTGTGGGGCAGCACGTTCCTGGCGATCCGCTACGCCATCGCCGACATCCCGCCCATCTTGATGTGCGGGTTGCGGCTTTTCGCGGCGGGCGTGGCGCTGCTCGCGTGGGCTCGCCTGAGCGGTCAGGCCTGGCCGCGCGGCAGCGAATGGCGAAGCGCGGTGCTCGTGGGTGTGCTGCTCCCGGGTATCGGCAACGCCACCGTCACGCTGGGCGTGGCGCACGTGCCCTCGGGGCTGGTGGCGTTGCTCGTCTCGACCATCCCGCTCTGGATGGGGCTGTTCGCCTCGGTCGGAACCCACGCCGAGCCACCCGGTCGGCAAGCGGTGACGGGCCTGGCGCTGGGCTTCGCGGGCATCGCGCTGCTGATCGGCCCCGGTCTCGTCACCGGGCACGACGCCACGCTCTCGCCGTTCTGGGCGCTGGTGCCGGTGGCGGGCTCGCTGTCGTGGGCGTGGGGCTCGATGTGGTCGCGCCGCGCCCGGTTGCCCGCCTCGCCGCTCGTCTCCACCGGCATCGGGTTGACCGCCGCGGGCGTGGGACTCCTGGTGCTCGCCTTGCCGCTCGGCGACTTCGCCCACTGGCGCCCGGCCGACGTGTCCGCGAGCTCGTGGTGGGCGCTGGCTTACCTGACCTCGTTCGGCTCGGTGCTCGGGTTCACCGCCTACCTCTACCTGTTGCGCCGCGTCGCCCCCGCGGTGGTGTCCACCTACGCGTTCGTGAACCCCATCGTGGCCATGCTGCTCGGGTTCGTGTTCGCGGGCGAGACGCTCACGCCGCGCACGCTCACGGCCGCCGCCGTCGTGCTGGCCGCGGTGTTCCTCATCACCACCGCGCGCGCCCGCCGCGCTACCGGCGCCATCGCCGGTGTGGGGGCATTGCCGGCGCGCCAGCAGTAGGTCGGGCCAAGGAGGTGCCGTGATGGACGCGTTCGAGATCGCCGACGTCGAGTTGCGCCGCCGTGCGCACGGTGCCCTCTACCAGGAGTTCCTGCGCCATCCCTCGATGAGCATGGGGCTCTACGTGCTGCCGGCCGGCGGGCAGGACCCACAGCAACCGCATGGCGAGGACGAGGCCTACCTGGTGCTGCGCGGGCGCGGCCGCATTCGAGTGGGAGACGAGGACCGCGCCGTGGAGGCCGGCTCGGTGGTGTTCGTGCCGGCGCGCGTGGTGCACCGCTTTCACGACATCACGGAAGAACTGGCGATCGCGGTGGTGTTCGCACCAGCGGAAGGTTCCACCGCCCGCGGCTGAGTCTTCATGCTGGACGCTCGCGCGCGCCGCGGAGTAGGTTGCGACGGAGCACCGTCCACCCCACCCAGCCCATCGCCCACGCCCGCGGAGTGAGCGCATGACCAGCCTCCGTCGCGAAGCCGAGAGTGAATCCGGCCTCGCGGTAGACGACCTGCGTGAGACCTGGCGGCTGCTCGCCCCTGACGACCGGCTCGAGGCGTTCCTCGACCTGCCACGGCCCGAGGCCGAGGACTTCTTCCTGGACCTCTCGGCGCGCGACCAGTACGTGATGGTGCACGCCATCGCGGCCGAGCAGCGTCGCTCGTGGATGCGGCTGCTGCCGCCGGATGACGCCGCCGACGTGGTGCAGGAGTCCGAGGAGGACGAGCGCGAGGCGCTGCTGGCGCTCTTGGACGAGCAGACGCGCCGCGAGGTCATGGCGCTGCTGGCTTATGCCGAGGACCACGCCGGCGGCCTGATGAACCCGCGCTACGCGCGCGTGCGCGCCGACGTGAGTGTGGACGAGGCCATCAGCTACCTGCGCAGGCAGGCGCGCGAGCACCTCGAGAACGTCTACTACGTCTACGTGAACGACGCCGACCACCGGCTGGTGGGCGTGGTGTCGCTGCGCGAGTTGTTCGCCGCCGCCAGCGACCGCACCGTGCGCGAGGTGATGGCGACGAACCTGGTGACCGCACGCGCCGACATGGACCAGGAGGAGCTGGGACGGCTGTTCGCCGAGCATGACCTGCAGGCCATCCCCGTCGTGGACGCCGACGGCCGCATGCAGGGCATCGTCACGGTGGACGACATCGTGGATGTCATCCAGGAAGAGGCAACGGAAGATATCCAGAAGATCGGCGGTACTCGCGCGCTCGAGGCGCCCTACTTGCAGGTCGGCTTCCGCTCCATGTTCAACAAGCGCGTGGTGTGGCTGATGGTGCTGTTCGTGGGCGAGCTGCTCACCGCCACCGCCATGGGCCGGTTCGAGGACGAGATCGCCAAGGCGGTGGTGCTGTCGGTGTTCATCCCGCTCATCATCTCGTCCGGCGGCAACTCTGGTTCGCAGACCTCCACGCTGGTGATCCGCGCCATGGCGCTCGGCGAGCTGACGCTGGCTGACTGGTGGCGCGTGATGCAGAAGGAGTTGTTCCAGGGTCTCGCCATCGGCGCCATTCTCGGATTGGTCGGCATGGGGCGCGTATTGCTCTGGGAGGCGCTGTTCCACACGTACGGCGTGCACACGATCAGCCTGGGGCTCACCGTGGCGGGCAGCGTGGCGGGCGTTGTGCTGTTCGGCACGCTGTCGGGCTCGATGCTGCCGTTCATCCTGAAGCGCGTGGGCCTGGATCCCGCCAGCGCCTCGGCCCCGTTCGTGGCGACGCTCGTGGACGTGACCGGCATCGTCATCTACTTCAGCATCGCCAGCCTGATGCTGCGGGGGACACTGTTGTAGGGGGAGTGGTCGGAGCTCGGCCTGCTGCCCTTGCGCGCCGCGCGCCACGCCGACAGGCGCGAGGAGTACATCCGCTCACGCCGCAGCAGCGCGCTCAACTCGCCCGGCTTGGTGCAGCGGTCCGCCTCGCGCAACACCCGCAGCTTCTCGGCGGCCGTGAACCGCCGCCGCGCCGCCTTCGTCACCACCTCGGTCTCCACCGCCATCCGCGGGGCCTCCAGGCTGGTCGACATGTTCGCTTCCCGACTCGCCCTCTACACAAGACTTCCGGGGGGTTCGGTGTCTCACGCACGTTGGCAGAGAGGGCGTGCTCGAGGAGTTCGCGAGGAAGTAGGGGGCGTGAGGGGCGTCTCTGCCAGGCCGGGATGGGTCGCGACCTCGAGCGAGGCCCCACGCCGGGCAGAGGCACGGCTGCGAGCCCGGTCGGACGACGGCAAGCCCTTCTGCGGGGCGGGGTTCGTGCAGGTCGTGGACCCCTCGTAGCGGTGGCGAAATACTCGCCGGGGCCGCATTTTTACCCTTTGTTCGACGCGCGAACATAGTCTATTCTGATCCATTGGCGGGCGGGGTGACGCTTGGCTGTCGACGATGGGTTTCACATTCACGATCCCCCGTATCTTCGGAGCACTCCACAGGAGGTCAGTGAGATGAGACATTGTGCTACTACAGCCGCCGTGGCGACCCTTCTGCTCTTGGCGCCCGTCGCCAGCAAGGCCAGCCTCGCGAACTACAGTCAGGACTTCGAAGCGCTGGTGCAGGCCGACCCGGCCGCGCTGTCCAGCGACGGGTGGCTCGTGTTCGCCAACGTATTCGACCCGACCCATACGACCTACTTCTATGGCTACGGTCCATTCCCCGCGCCGAACCCCGGAGGGGGATTCAGTGCGATCGCCAGCGGTCAGGGCGGAGTCGCGCAGGGCGCCCAGCAGCTGAGCGTCTACAGTGATTACAACAACACCGATCACGGGCTCGGCAACCAGATCGAGGCCAATGTCTTCAAGGAGCAGGTCATCGGCGCCCCGGATGTCGGTTCGGCGTGGGTATTCGAGTTCGACGCCAAGCTGGGCAACCTGGTGAGCCCGACCACCGCGCTGGCGTTCATCAAGACACTGGGTCATCCGACAATGGTGTGGCTGGAATCATGAGCTCGTCGCCATGCACGCGGGATAGAGGTCGAGCCCGCCGCAGTGGAAGTAGATCGCGGTGCGG
>CAYQNV010000173.1:0-21882 GCA_964418975.1 uncultured bacterium
CGGCTTCCAAGGATGCCTCCAGATCGACGATCATGCTTCTGCTTGAGTCCAAGGTCGGGGGCTGGCGAGGCGAAACAGCGCTCCGCACGGTCGCCGATCAACCGCAGTCCTCACCCGTCCACCGAAACGGGGCAACTCCACCCCAAGTCCTGCGGTGGACTCGTACGAAGATACACGCCGGCGAAAGCCCGAGTACGGGCGCTTCAGGCACGCAGTCATCGCTCTCGAAAGTGTAGCCCTGACCAAAGCCAGCGAAGTCTTCGACGTCCGTCCATCGCGTTGGCGCAGCATTGCCGTTACGGATAAACCCAATTCGGTTCTGGTTCACGCCGCGGCAGTTGTCTGGTTCACGCGGTAAAGACCAGTTCGTATAGACGAACGGCTCACCGTTGAACCACCCCCCCGCTTCCATCAGGTTTAGAAGCTCCGGCTGCCTGGATTCCACCAGTGCAAGGTTGGGGCACAGACTACAGCTCCGCCCAGCTCAAACCGTATCGTGCACGCCGCGTGAGCCAGCACGCCGATTGCATCGGGCTCGATCGGGCATGCTCGGCGTCTTGCCGTAGCCCAGACCGTTACAGCGTAGCGGGCATCACCGAAAGGTTACCGGTAAACGGACTTCAGCCTTCCCCACGTCGTATGCGACGTTGGGACCGGTCCGCCCCCCGTGTAGAGGAAGCTGGGGCCCGAGAAAAGCGCCTGGATCGCGCCCGCCTCGCCTGCGGTCGTCGGGAACTCGATACCCGAGGCGAGCGCGGTCCGGAGTCGCTGGTACACGATGCCCGAGCCGAAGATCCATCCTCCCGAGGGGTTCAAGATGTACGGATCGAACACGGGGCCTTCACCATAGCCGACGATTGTGTATGTGATACCGGCGGAGAGGCCAAACGGCGTCACGTTCGTGAAACGGTAGTTCGTCGCGGTATTGAGAGGACTTGCGCTAGTCACATTGGCAACCGGCGCCACGAGCGTCTGAGTGGCGGTGAGGTAGATGGCCACCGGATGTGAGTGGAGCAGCCCATCACCTTCGTGGTCGTACCATCCGAGCGCGGTGACGGTCAAATCGCCGCTCGGGGTGAAGTCGAACCCATCCAGCCCGTTCGCAAGGCTGCCAACAAATGCAGCCTGCGGGAGAGAAAATGACACAGCTACGTCTTCGCTGATCCCGGTGGTGCCGAGGACGAGCTTGGGCTTCGACTGTTCTGAGGTTGGGGTGTGCATTGGCTTGTCGGCGATTGATTCCTTGGGAGTGGCGGCGTACGTGAGGCTGGGCAAAGCCACGAGCATGAGTCCCACGACCATCGCTTTTCGAAAGAATCGCCTGCGAGTCATTGGCCTACCCCCTCTGGTACTGCGACGCAGCATTCAAGTCCCGCGGCCGGATGAACTGCACGCCCGTGCCGTTCCACCACTCCGTCAGAAAGCGAGTTCAGCCCGGTGGTGGTGCCGATGCGAATATGGATTTGCTTTCGCGCGGCTGTAATCATACGCCCTTCTCCCGACCGGCCGCAAACGCTTTCCGGAGTTTCAACAGCGATCCAGAGAAAAATACTTTGACGTCCGAAGGGCAGCAGAGGATGAGGCTCCTGACCAACTCGGGCCCGAGATAGTTGCCGAGCAGCTGCAGCCGCATCGAGCGCTGGTGCTTCGGGCCGCTCACGAAGACGGATTCAACGCAGAGTCACGATGCGACCCGTTCCGGCGAATGAGTCGGCTTGCACGCGATAGAAGAGCATGCCTGATGTCCAGGTGGCGGTTGTCGTCACTTTCCTCCACGGAATCTGATGCCACCCCGCGCGCAAGCGACCCAGCTCGAGCTGTGCAACGCGTCGTCCGGCCGCATCCACGATGAGAACGCGTACGTCGTGCGCGGCCGTGGGAAGTTCAAAAACGATCTCGACCCGATCTCGTGACGGATTCGGGCGAACAAACGTGGACAATCGTCCCTTGGGAGAAGCGGGCGGCTTGCCGGGCACCGAAACGAGGACGGGGACCGAGCCAAAGGGAACCACCTCGACGCCGCGACTCGCTAGATTGCCTGTGGGATCCGTGACCGAGGGCCCGAGCAGGGAGCGTGCGTTGAAGCGTACCCAGTGCGCTCCGGTCTGCGAGGCCTGGAACCCAGCCGTGAGGGTGACCGAGTCACGTGCCGGGATGGTCACCAGGGTATCCTTGAGAGTGATTCCGGAGCTGTCGTCACGCACGCTCACCCATACCGAGTCGGCGTTGGCCGACCCGTCGTTTCGCACTCTGAACGAGAAGGGCAGCACGTCACCGGGATAGGTCCAGAGGGCAGGGGATGTCACGCCGCTGAAGGGCACACGGATGTCAACGCCAGGGCCCGACCGAAACCCCGAGAGTGCCTCACGCCCGCCGTAGTCTGCGCCGCTCCCGCCGGAGGCGCGCACGCGCACCGCCCACGATTCTGTCGTGATGGGCGTGAAGATACCGGCGTAGATACCGTCGCCGCTGACGCTGTCTCCTGAGGTTCCGTCATCCTGGAGCGGCAGCGCGGTCTCCTCACCGTCGCTCCCCCCAATCGCTGCCTGGACAGTGGCACCGATCACGGCGAGTCCATCACGACTCAAGGCCGCCGTGATGAGCACGGCCCCCCCGGGCTCTGTGAAATCGGGGGTCACACGCGAGCGTAGGGTCACGTCGCCGCTCAAGAACGGCTGCAGGGAGACCACCTGACTTGAATCCGCCAGGGAGGTGACGCGAACGATCCAGTCCCCCCCTTCAGCGCTCGAGAGCTCGATCTGTGCGATGACCGAGGCCGGGTCGCTTTGGAATAAGCGTCCGGGAACACCAGCGCACGAAGCACTGTCCACGACGAATCCAGAAGGGGATATCAACTTGAGTGACACGCCATCCTGTCTACCGTTAGCAATCATCGCGAAGCGAGCACCAGCGGGGACGTGCACCGTGTCGATAGCGGAATCTCCTGGGGCAAGCACGTACTCCAGATGCGGCAACGCCAACAACGACGAGTCAGAGCTTGCAATCGCGGGCACCGGCGAAGCGGGGATGAGACATGCGAGCGGCGTGCCGTTCAACGCCTCCATCACCTTGGTATGCACGCATGACGAGTTGCGGAACTCCACGACGCTCGACTCGACGGTAGGCAGCGGAGCCTGGACCTCAGCCGGGGTGTGCCGGACGCCGCACGACGGATCGCTCGAAAAGCACGACATCACGAAGCTCTGCACGTTCGCACCGGAGTTGTAGAGACGAGCGCTATGCACTGGCACGGCACCATCGCTATCGCAATGGTTCATGAACTTCGTCCAAAGGCTCAAGTTCTGCGGCGTATCGCCCGCGAAGGCGACATATCTCACGTAGGAGAGAAGTTTCTCGGCCGGGTGCTCTGGGTCGGGCTGCCCCTCAGTACAAAAGTCCTCGCCATCGGAATCCTGGTCGTGACCGGGGCCCTGGTTCAGTCTGTTAAGCCGTATGCTCGAGGGCATGAAGTCGATCGCGAATGGGATCCACTTGCGGATCGCGGCCTCCACGGCCAGATCGCTCAGGAGATCGATTCCGGGGATCTCAATGAGGGCCGACGGCCAACCGGCGAAGGCCTTGACCAACGCAATCCCGTTGCTAGCCAGCGGCGTACCATGGTGCAGCGTGCCAAGTGTGATTATTTGTGAGAATGGGCGCTCCCCGACGGGGTCGGCGATTCGTTCTGCACACCAGCGCGTGACCAGGCCGCCCATGCTGTGCGCGACCGCTCGAGAGCTGCGGAAAATCGCGGGAGCGAGCCAGCGGTGAAGAACCTCGCCGCCCTCTTCGATCGTGCGCTTCCAGTTGTAGCTGAGCGCCTCCGTATGCCACCCTGCTTCCTCGAGGACCGCGCGTAGTGTGTCTGGTTGGGCGCTGAGGTCGTCGAGCAGGGTTCCCCAGTCGGTCGCAGTGTTCAAAATCCCGTGTACGAGCACCACGGTATTGCTCCGCAGGCTGAATGGGCCGCTCTCGTCCGTCGCGCCAATCACAACGCCCATAATCGAATCCGGCTGATAGTAAGGATTCTCGAGACTGAAGAGCGGTCCCGCCAGCCCCAGCGCGGGAACACTCGCGAACAACCTGTAGCTACCGGGTCGAAGGTCAAAGCGATATCGCCCGTCAGGGCCCGTTTCCATTCCCTTCGTGACGAGTCCGGCTGCCGAGTCCACGCGGACCTGGGCGCGTCCGATAGGTAGACCATTGAAGAGGTCTCGGATCGTGCCGCTCAGTACCCTTCCGGTGGAGAGCCTTAGGTCCACTGTGATGGTCTGGCCAGGGGCTACCTGGAGGCCGCTCACCTGTGGGGACACGAAGCCAGCGCTGCTGGCCGAAAGCGCCCAAGGGCCGGTCGGCGCGAGGCCCGCAAGGCTGTAGTGCCCATCGGCTCCGGCGAAGATGTGATCGAACCGCAGCGTGGGCCGATCGGGATAGACGATGTCGACCTGCGCGAACGGCACGGGCTCACCGGTGACCGCGTCGAACACCGTGCCAACGATTGTCCCGAATCCGGGCGGCTCGGGTGTGCGGGCGAAGTAGATCTCATTGTTGCCGTCGCGATTGTCCTGCCACACGACGAATGCCGCGCCCAGCCCATCGGTCGTCACGGCTGGCGTTATGGACGCCGACACGCCCGTGACGAGCGCTGTGTCGATGCCGCTTTTGGCAAACGTAACGTTGTTGTAGCTTGCGAAATACAGATCGGCATTCCCGCTGCGCCGATCATCCCACACGACGATCGAAGTGCCGGCCGCCCACTCCGCTGCTGACGGCGCGACCGAGGGACCTGGATTCTCGCTGAGCTGGATGCCGCATCCCGAGCCACTTGAGAGGTACACATGGTTGGAGCGCTCGTACACGACGCCCCGGCCGTGACTATTCATTGTCGGGAAGCTGTTGCCCGCGCACTGGTCCTGCGGCCCGCCGTGCGCACAGTTGCTCGCCGTAGCAATCGACGACAGCGCGTTTCCTTCGAACAGGCTCTCCCGCCACCAGGTCAGCATGCAGCTGTAGTTGCCGCTGCACCGGAGCGAGACCGGCGGGCCGCCGGTCCCGGTGAGGTTGTGGTAGAGGCCGTTCGTGTTGCAGATCTTGTTCAGCCCCGCATCGAAGTTGACGACCCAGACATCGTCGAGCGCGCCAGTGCGGGCGCCGAATCCCACGGAGCAGCCGCCGCCGGGGAGCGCCGAGAGGTCGGGATTCATGAAGACGACGTAGGAGCCGACGTCCACCCGCTTGGGAGCAACAACCGCGTTGCCCTGCCAGTCGAGCTTTGCGATCCAGACGTTGCCGCCTTCCCTCCAGCAGACGTACACGAAGCCCTGGCCGTCTACTCCCAGTTTGGGGCTGACCGAGGATGTAGTGGGCGTCGTCGTGACGCGCATGTCGGGGGTCAGCCGGCTACCCCATCTGTCCAGCGCGGCATAGTAGATCTCCGCATTGCCGTCCCGCGTATCGGACCACACGACGCTCACTCGGCCCGCTGGGCCGTAGGCGACGGCAGGTGATGAGGAAGCCGCCGGGTTGTTGGTCACGCGGACAGCCGTGGCAGCGTGGACCGGCTGCGACGCAATCAAGCAGCCACCCATCACGATTACCCGGGTGAGGGAACTGATGAGGTCCGACGACCACCCCTGGCGCGACCTCTCGACCAACTTAGTTCTCTTCATGAAACGACCTCGCGGGCGGGACGCGATTCAGGAAGACCGAGCGCGTCTCCCGGACAAGAACAAACTGTCGTCCTCGACAGCCAGCACCATCAAGTCAGCGATAGATCCGCTTAAGCGCACCCCAGGTACTCACCTTCACTGGAGTGGGACAGTTCGCTTGGTTCACATTGATTTGCACATTCATCGTCGTGGATTGAGGTGGCACACCATTGTCCGTGGCCACATAAGTCACCGAGTACGGGTGACCGAGGTCCGACCGAGCTGGGAAGAATTCCAGCACCTGCAGGGAAGGATTCCCCGGCGCGTTTGTCAGGTTGAACCGGCCGGGCGGGAGGTCGGTCGTGATGACCGTCGTCGTGATCTGGACGGGCTCAGGCGAGGTGAAGCCGGTGGACAGGCTGATCGACCTTTCGCCGACATTGCAGACATTGACCACATTGCCCGCGGGAAAGCCCTGCGGGATCGGCGGAATGTTGGGATCCGTATTCGTGAACGAAAAACTCAAATCGTTGAAGCCGTTCGCGCCCTCGGGCGTGCCAAAGAGATCTTCAAAGCTGACCAGACTTTCGTTGAGCTGCCAGCTTCCCTGCACTCGCGCATGACAAACGTTGTCCGGGTTACGGCTGGCGGGCCCATTGAAGTAGTTGTAGCCCGTATTGCGCACGAAAAGGCGAAAACTCAATTCCGTACCTGTCGGGAAACTCCCCAGGACCATTGTCGCCCCGACCGGTGACGTGTGATTGTTGAAGATGAACAAATCGTTCGCCGAGTTGCCATCCATGCCGGGTAGCCCGGACGCATCCCGCTCGAGGAACAGGTCGTTGCTGTACGTGGCCGAATTGCCCCGGTAGGTCGCGACAACCGGACTTGCACTGGTCACGATCACCAGCTTGCATTCCGTTCCCGGAACTGCGATCGGAAATGCGATGGCTGTGGAGCCCGCGACCGCCATGAAGAGCATGACGTTTATTGCCACCAGTAGCGTTCGACTCATGCGGCACCCCGTCGAAGCGTGGCCCGCGCTAGCGATGCCGCGCATCACGGTGGTGCGTGGCGGAGATCACGGTAGGCGCGGGCACAATTGAATGTGCACCGGTCCGAGCGGTCGAAGCGAGCCAGCAGAGCGCATGGTGTCGTCTCGCGAGTGGCGTCGCCGCAGAACGCAGGGCCGGTTCGGCAGTCGACGGGGGATGCTCGCAATCGCAGTTGCTCGAGCCTCGACGTGTACTGATAGTACGCCCTGAGTTAGCCTGAGCAAGCAAGAATATGGTGGACGCGTAAGAAATTCCCTGGCTCACTCCCGCGCCCGACTTCCCTTCGTCACGTGCTGCCGAGCGGTCCACCTCTTCCTCGGCGCGGACGTGCTGGAAGGCACCCATTCGCCTTGGGAGTCCTCCGCGTCGCTCGCGAACCGGCCGCCACCCACCGCGCGCGAGCCCGCGAGAGGGACGATGAGCACGCACGGTCACCGCTGGCATTGGAATCAGCAGAACTTGCTGGAATTCCAGCAAGAGGGCGCCCCATAATCCGGCACCCCCCATTGTGACCTTTCCTTAACTCGAAGGAGTCTCGATATGCGTCCCGGCTCCCGCGGCCTTGCGAGCTTCCTTGCCGCCGCCCTGATCGTCCCCGCAGTGCTACCCGTGCCGGGTCGCGCCGCGGACCTGGTCCCCTACCATGCATCTGACTGGCGCTACAAGCAGGTCGCCGCAGGGGATCCCTTGGAGGCGACGTTTTACCAGCCCAACTTCGACGATTCTAGCTGGCTTGTGGGCGCCGCGGCATTCGGGTCGGGCGGCGGCTGTCCGTTGGATCCGATGGTGCAGACGGGCTGGTCGGTCGGCTCTGACTTGCTGCTTCGAAGGACGTTTGTTGCTGGTGCTTCCAGCCCCGTGAGTGTTTATGTGGCGATCGACAACGATGTCGTCGTGTGGGTGAATGGTACGTTGATCATGTCGCAGCTCCACGAAGCCTGTGCGACTTTGGATTCGTTCACTGGGGTGGTGCCACCCGGGGTGATCGTCGAAGGCGCGAATGTCATCGCAGTAAAAGGCGTGGACCGAGGGGTCGTGTCGTTCCTCGACGTGCGTATCACAGGCCAATTGCCAACTCTCGTCTCGTCGACCAGTTGGGCGCGAGTCAAGTCGATATACCGCTGACTTGCATCTTGCAGGCGGTCGAGCCGGTCGCGCTTCTCGGTGCTCTCGGCACACGCATGGACACCTCATGGTGATCACACCCACAGGATCCCGTTCGCGAGCGTCGTGAGCGCTGGTCGCCATTGCAATCTGTGGACCGCGTCCGCGCCTCGGACCTTGGCTTGTGCTACGTGCGCTGGCGGTTAGAACTCGACTCAGCCACAGCGGCCGGCCCGCGCGCGTATCGTTCCAGATTCTGATGAAGCCTTTTAGTACGTGAAGTCGATCGTGAAGTACCTGGCCGGCTCGCGGGTCGTGAGCGTGCGGAAGTCGTCCGTGCGCCACACCCAGTTCCAGCGCAACTGCGGGAAGAAGCCGCCGCCCAGGTACACCGCCACGCCGCCGTCGGCGACCCGGTGGCGGTTCGCCTGGCCCCACGCCCACGCGCCATCCACGAACAGCGCGCCGTGAAGCGTGGGCAGCTGCCATGGCGCTGGCACCGAGAGCACGAACCGTCGCAGCAGTGGGAAGCGGGCCTCGAGCTGGGCGTTCACGAGCCTTAGCCCCGAGATCACGCGGCGCTCGTCGATGCGCAGCCGGCTCGGGCCGCCCAGGTAGACGCGCTGGGCGTCGTCGCCGAAGCTGCCGAGCGCCTGCACGCGCGAAGCCAGCACCAGCGGGCGGAACGGTCGTCGGTGGTGCCTCACCTCGGCCAGCAGCGTGCCGTAGTCGGCGCGCCCGGCGGTCATGTCGCGCGTGAAGCCGGCGGTCAGGTTGAAACGCGTGCCGCCGACCGGGCCGTCCCACCACCAGCGCGAGTCGTCATGCACGAAGCTCACGAAGTTGGACACCAGGTCCACCGTCTGTGCGTCGCCGCTTCGCAGCAGGTGGTTCGTGGCGTGCCGCACCTGCACCGAAGCCTCCAGCCGCGTGAACGCGCTGAACGGATAGCTGACGAGCCCTAGCAGGCCCAGGCGTTTCTCGCGCCGCACGACGTCGAAGTCGGGATCGTAGAGTCGCGTGAGTCGGAAAAAGCCGAGCCCGTAGTTCAATCGCCGCGAGCGGTTGATGTAGGTGAGCCCGCCCTCCCAGCCGTCCCAGAAGTTCCCGAACTGGTCGGAGTCGTTGGCGATCGAGAGCACGAACTGCTCATTGCCGAGCAGGTCGCTCAAGGCCAACTGTCCTCCGCCGCCGCCGCCGAAGCCCGGGTCGAAGTAGACGCCGTTCTGCACGAGGTCCAAGCCGAGCCGCCGTTGGTAGTCGCGGGCGACCGAACGATCGGCCAACGCGGGCAGCGCGGGCGTGCGGGCAGGCTCGGCCTCGGATTCGGCGGTGAGCGTGTCCGGGTCGAAGCTCAACGTCCAAGTGCGGAACGACACCGCCTCCTGCACGGTGAACAGCACGCCGCTCCCGTTCGGGAGCCAGTCGGGATCGGTGGCCACGCCCTGGAGCCGTGTCACGCGACGCGCCTCGCGCGAGGGCTCGGCGGGGCGCACCCACAGGTCGCTCGTGCCGCCGCGCGTCGAGCGATAGACGAGCCACTGGCCGTCGGGCGACCACGCGGGCTGGCGGTCGTCGCCGACCGCGGGGTGGCTCACGGGTTCGGGCGCGCCGCCCGAGAGCGGCAGCCGCCACAGCGAGTAGCGCCCGCCCAGTTCGCCCCGGTCCGAGGACCACACCAGCCAACGCCCGTCGGGCGAGAGCGCGGGCTCCACGTCGTCCCAGGCGTCGTTCGTGATGCGCTCGAGCACGACCTTGCCCGCAGGCCACGAGGCACGGTAGAGATCCTGGTACCCGTCGTAGCCTTGCGCCGCGAACACCACCGACTGGCCATCGGGTGCCAGCGCCGGGTCGTGCAGCACCACCAACTCGGGGAAATCCAGTCGTCTCAGCACCCGGCCGCTGGCCGGGTCCACGAGGTACATGGCGTCGCGGCCACCGCGCTTCGCACTCACCGCGATCAGCCCCGAGCGCGACGTGGACGGGCGGTTCTGGAACAGGTGGAACGACTCGAACGAGGCGCTCGCACCACCCCGCAGCAGCCGGCGCACGCGGCGCGACGAGTCGCGCTTGGGCTCGCTCAGCACCAGGTCCACGCCGCTCTCGCCCACCTCGAACCAGCAGAAGCGCACGGCGGTGTCGCCAGGCGTGGTGGGCGGCAGCGCGCGCGGCGCCAGGTTGAACCGGCTTGTCTGCCGCCATGGTCGCGCCACTTCGCGCGCTCGTGAGGTAGTGGCGACCTCGGGGAAATAGCGCTTTTCCAGGCCCTCGAACCACTCGCGGTCGGCATCCACCAACGAGCGCCCGAACGTGATCTGAAACGCGTTCGCAAACTCGTCGGCGCGCCACACGTTCTCGAGCAGGTCGAAGATGCGGGCTTCCCCATAGCGCTCGTGCAACCACAGCAGGAACGACTGGCCCTCCTTGTACATTTCGACCGAGCCGGTGATGGGTTCGCTGCGCGTGAGCGGGTAGGCCATGCGCGACAGCACCATGTCGCGCAGCAGGCCCTCGGCGTCGGCGTCCCACGTCGTGCCCAGGTACTCGGCGAAGCCTTCGATGAACCACAGGTCGGGTAGCCAAGCCACGGCCCGTTTGTGCGCCTTCTGCACGGCCTTGATCTTCTCGAGCATGTACCAGTGCGCCAGCTCGTGGCGCGTGACCCAGCGCAGCCGCGCCCATGAGCCGTTGTGCGGCAACAACACCCGGCCCTTGATGAGTTCGGTCAGGCCACCCACCGACTCGGTGAGCAGCGCGGGCGTGGCGTTGGTCTGCTGGAACAGGTGGTGCGTGGAATAGAACAGCAGCGGTACCTGGGTACGGGGCAGCATGCGGAAGCGGCCGTCGTACTCCACACACACGCTCTCGGCGAGGGCGGCCAGCGAGCGCGCGAGGCTCTCCTCGGCGGCGTAGTAGTGGAGCCGCAGGTGCGGGGTCTCGAGCACGGCCCACTCGAGCGCTTCGTAGTGCACCTTGTTCTTGCCGAACGACTGGGCGGCGGCAGGAGCCACAGCCGTGGCCAGCAGGGCCAGGACCAGCCAGGGGATCAGGCGCGCGAGACGCATGCGCACTCCGGGAGATAAGAGGTGAACGGGGTCAGGGCCGGCGCGGTCCCGGTCCGCGCAGCACATCCTCCAGTGTGTACTCGCCCGGCTGTGCTGACGCCAGGAATCGGGCCGCCGCCAGCGCGCCGTGTGCGAACGCGGCGCGGTCCTGCGCCACGTGCCGCAACTCCAGCCACTCCCCCTCGCCCGCCAACAGCACCTGGTGGTCGCCCACCCACGTCCCGCCACGCACGGCGTGCACGCCGATCTCATTGGCTGTTCTCGGGCCCGCTGGGCCCGATCGGCCGTGGCGGAGGGAGCCCTCGGGCAGGTTGCGGGCGGCGCGCACGTCGCCGGCCAGCGTGAGCGCGGTCCCCGAGGGACTGTCCTGCTTCAGCCGATGGTGCCGCTCGACGATCTCCACGTCCCAGCTCGCCGGCACGGCGGCGAGCACAGCACGTAGCGCCACGCGCAGCGCGGCCACGCCCAGACTGAAGTTGGTCGCACGCAACACCGCGACGCGCGCCGCCGCCTCGCGGAGGGCGGCCTCATCGGCGGGCGCCAAACCTGTAGAGCCCGTCACGAGCGCTGCCCCGCGCGCCGCGCACGCAGCCGCCGCGGCGCGCGCGCCGGCCGCGCCGCTGAAGTCCACCACAACGTCGCCGGCTTTCGCCACCGCACCCACGTCCTCGCTCCATTGCCCGGATAGTCCTGCTACCCCGCCTCCGGCGGGGAAGTTCGCGCGCAGGTCCACGCGCGCGACGATGGCGAGGTCGCTGGCACCGGCGGCGGCGGCCTCGACCGCCCGCCCCATGCGACCGGCGGCGCCCACCAGCACCACGCGGATCACGCCCTGGCCCCCGCCCCCGCTCCCACGAGCGTCAGGCCCACGGCCCGCGCGGCCTCGAGCACGGCCTTCTCGGTTGCCGGCTCGATCGGGACGAGCGGCAGGCGCAGCTCGTTGGCGATCAGCCCCATCTCGGAGAGCAGGTATTTGATCGGACCCGGGTTCGATTCCAAGAACGCCGCCTTGAACAGCGGCATCAAGGCCTGGTGCGCGGCCAGCGCCTCGGCGGCCGGCCCCGAGCGCGACAGGTCGGAGAGCGCGCGCATCTGCGCGGGTGCGGCCTGCCCCACCACCGAGACGATGCCCTCGCCGCCCACGGCAGCGCATGGCAGCGTGAGCGAGTCGTCGCCCGAGAGCAGCGTCAGTCTCGTGCGCGTCTTGACCTGCGCCATCTGGTCCACGTTCCCCGACGCCTCCTTCACCGCCTTCACGTTGGGCAGGTCCTGCACCATCGCCAGTACGTCGGGTGTGGTGTTGGTACCCGTCCGACCCGGGACGTTATAGAGGATGATCGGCAGTTTCGTGGACTTCGCCACTGCGGCGAAATGCGCCGCCTGCCCCTTGGGCGTGGGCTTGTTGTAGTAGGGCGTCACGACCAAGGCGCCGTCCATGCCCAGCTCCTCGGCCATGCGCGTGAGCGTGATGGTGTCGGCGGTGGAGTTGGTGCCGGTGCCCGCCACGATCCATGCGCGTCCCTTCAGGCGCTCGCGCACGAACGCCCACAGCTCGCGGCGCTCCTCCACGGTGCACGTGGCGGCCTCGCCGGTCGAACCCGATACGACGATGCCCTGAACGCCCCCGGCGACCATGTGCTCGACCAGCCGTGCCACCGCATCGCGGTCCACCGCGCCGGAGCGAAACGGCGTGACCATCGCGACCGACAGACCCTCGAACATGACGTCCTCCTCTTGGGCGGCGCGCGTGCGCCGTCTCAGGGCTCCTGCCACTCGCCCGTGTAGACGCTCACGGCAGGGCCGACGAGGGTGGCCTCGCGGCCTCCCGCGGTACGGGTGAACTCCACCACCAGATCCTCGCCGCCCGCGGTGTGAACGGTCACGGGCGCGGACGCGCCCTCGATCACCGCCCACAGCGCGCTCGCCATCGCACCACTGCCGCACGCCAACGTCTCGGCTTCCACGCCGCGTTCCCACGTCCGCATCGCGACGCGGCCGTCGCTCAGGCGCTCGACGAAATCCACATTGGCCCCCGCCGCGCCCAACTGCGCGTGCGAGCGAAGCGGTGGCGCCCACTCGGCGAGCGGGACGGCGTCCACGCGCGGCACCGGGACCACCAGATGCGGCACGCCGGCGACCACGCGCCGTCCGTCGAACGTGCGTCCCGCCGCGGCCAGCGTGAGTGGCTCGCCCTCATCCACGGCGCCGAACCACAGCGCGATGCGGCCGTCGTCGGTGGCACGCGCGCGCTTGGGGCCGACGTCGGTGCGAAAACGCACTTCGCCGCCCTCACCGAGGCCACGTTCCAGCGCGAAGCGCGCCAGGCAGCGCGCGCCGTTGCCGCAGAACTCGGCCACGCCGCCGTCGGCGTTGAAGTAACGCATGGCGAAGTGCAGCTCGGGGTCTCGCTCCAGCAGCAGCACGCCGTCGGCGCCGATGCCGCGGCGGCGGTCGCACATCCTCACGAGCAACGACACGAGGTCGCGCGGGAGAAGCGGCTCGCGGTGGTCCACCACCACGAAGTCGTTCCCCGCCCCGTGCATCTTCGTGAACGGCACCTTCATGCGCACCTCGTCATGGACGCCCCGCCCCCGCGCTGTCTGGTGCATCGGCCTTCGGCCGCGGGCGCACCAGCACGAACGGCGGCAGCTCGAGCACGGTGCCCGGCAGCACCGTGATGCGGACCTCGTCGCTCGCGGGCTCCTCGTCGCGCTTCCAGGCCTTGTTCCGGTCCAGGTCCCGGAACGCGCGCACGTGATAGCCACCCGGCTCCCAGCCGAAGTCGTAGGCCCCCGCGGGGTCGATATCGTAGAGCAGCCGGCGCGTGGAGTCGCTCTCGGCAAGCACGATCAGCCGGAGCGTGCCGCGCTCGTCGCGGAGCGAGTCCAGCACCGTGCCCTTCACACGACCCGGAGCGCGCGGGTTCACCACGCGCAGCTTCAGCCCGGAGGCCAGTGCGCGGCCCGGGGTGAGCGCCAGCGTGGTCTCGGCCGCGACCAGCAGGTCAGTCCCCGGCTCAAACGAGTGATTGCGATTCAAGTCGGCGAACGCCCACAGCCGGTAGCGCCCTGGCACGTCGAGCCCGGTGATCCGGAACGCCCCGCCGTCGCCGGCGAGGCCCACCGATTCGAAGTCGCGCGCGGTGCTGTCGGGTTCGCTGCCCTCGGGGTAGACCCACAGATAGGTGCCCGGCGCCATGAAGCCCGTGGCAAGCACTTCGCCCTCGATGATGCCGGGCGGGAACGTCGCGGCGGTGGTGAACGGGATGGCGCGTCCGGCGCGAAGCGGGTTGCCGTGCCGGTCGCGCGCGTCGCTGCCCACGAACATCGTGTAGGTATGCTCGGAGCGTAGCGTGTCGGCCAACACGAGCGTGAGCCGGCGCCCGCTCCAGCGGCGCTGCCTCACATCCACACGCGGCGCCACCTCGACCGCAAGTGAGGCTGAGCGCGGGTCCATCCCCTCGCTGAACTCGATCGACAAGCGCGCGTCTCGCGGCACCGACGTGGCGCCCGAGTCCGGCTCCACCGACAGCACGGCGGGAGGATCGAGGTCCGGCGGACCGCCGGAGGGCGGCTGCTTGCGCGCGCAGCCGGCGGCGAACATCAGCGCGAGCACCACCACCGCCGCCGCGCGGTGGGCCCAGATGTGGCCGTGGTCACGGGCGCGCGGATAGCCGCGCGCCTCAAGCGCGTGGGTGCGCCTGCTCATACGCCTTCTGGAGTCGGGTGCGCGAGACGTGCGTGTAGACTTGCGTGCTGGCGAGCGAGGCGTGGCCGAGCAACTCTTGAATGGCGCGCAAGTCGGCGCCGGCATCCAGTAGGTGGCTCGCGAACGAGTGCCGGAGCGCGTGCGGCGTCACGCCCAGTCCGCCCGCCACCTGCGCCAGCCGTCGGCGCACCAGGCGCTGCACCGTGCGCGGCGAGAGCGCTCCGCTCCGGCCGCGGAACAGCGGTTCGTCGCGCGGGCCCGTGGCGCGGCCCTCGAACGCGAGGTAGCGCTCGAGCGCCGCAAGCGCCCGCTCGCCCACGGGCGTGACCCGCTCCTTCCGGCCCTTGCCGCGCACGCGCAGCAGTCGTGCGCCGCGGTCCAGATCGCCGCGATGCATGCCGACCAGCTCCGACAGCCGCAGGCCCGAGGAATAGGTCATCTCGAGCAGTGCCAAGTCGCGCGCGGCGGACGGATCGCTCGCTTGCGCGAGCCGGTCCAGCGCAGCCCCCAGGTCGAGGCGCGGCAGGGTGCGCGGTAGCCGACGCGGCAGGCGCGGGAACGGCAGCGCGCGCGCGGGGTCGCTCGGCAGGTGCCCGCGGCGCACGAGGAATCGCCCGAAGCTCCGCCACGCGGCCAGCGCGCGCGCGGTGCTCGAAGCGGCGTGACCCGTGCGGAACAGGTCGCGCATCGCGCGCTCGAGCAGCGCCTGGTCCCACGCGGCGGCGGCCAGAGGCTTCCCCTCGCCCACGGCCAGGTCCATCACGCGGGCCAGGTCGCGACGGTAGGCGGCGATGGTGTGTGGCGAGCAGCGCCGCGTGGAACTCAGTTCAGTGAGGAAGCGTTCGAGCGCTTCACGCACTGGCGGGCTCGGCAGCGACCTTGGTGCGGCACTTGGGGCACACCAGCGCCGCGCCCGACTTGTAGGTCTTCTCCACCATCAGCGGCGAATCGCCGTTGGGGCAGGCCCGGGCGACCGGGCGGTCCCAGAGCGCGAAGTCGCAGTCCGGCCAGCGCGTGCAGGAGTAGAAGATCTTGCCCTTGCGGCTCTTTTTCTCGGCGAGCTCACCCTTGCCACACTTCGGGCAGGGCACGCCGATCGTGAACGGCTTGGTGAACTTGCACTCGGGCCGCCGCTCGCAATGGATGTAGCGGCCGTAGGGCCCCTGCCGCGCCACCAGGCCCGCGCCGCACAGCTCGCACTTGCCGTCGACCGGCACGGGCAGCTCGGACTGGTCCAGCGGCTGCGTGTGCTTGCATTCGGGGTAGCCCGGGCAGGCCAAGAACGCGCCGTTGCGGCCGAACTTCTTCACCAGCTGGTGCTTGCCGCACGACGGACACAGGATGTCGGTCTTCTCGAGCAGGCTCTTCTTGATCTCGCTCGTTCGTTTCTTGACCGACTCGAGGTCCTTGGAGAGCGGCGTCCACAGATCGCGCACCACGTGCTTCCACTCGCGCTTGCCCTCCTCGATGTCGTCGAGTTCCTCCTCCATACCGGCGGTGAACTCCACGTTGAACACGTCGGGGAAATGCTCCACGAGCAGCTTGGTGACCATCATGCCGAGGTCGGTGGGCTTGAGGGAGCGGCCCTCGCGCTCGACGTAGTCGCGCTTGGTGATGGTGGAGACGATGGTGGCGTAGGTGCTCGGCCGGCCGATGTTCTCGTCCTCGAGCGCCTTGACCAGCGAGGCGTCGGTGAAGCGCGGCGGCGGCTGCGTGAAGTGCTGTTCGGGGCGCACGGACTCGGCGGCCGTGCCGTCCTCGGTTGGCTCGGCGAGCGGCTCGCTCGCCACGGTGAGTGGCCAGCCCTGCTCCAGCTCGGGCAGCCGGCCCTCCTCCGCCTCGTCGTCCTCGTCACGCCCGTACACCTTCAACCAGCCCGGGAAGCGCAGAACGCTGCCCGAGGCACGCAGCCCCAGCCGGCCCGCCTCGATGTCCACCGCGGTCTGGTCGAACTCGGCGGGTGTCGACTGCGACGCCACGGCGCGCTTCCAGATCAGGTCGTAGAGCTTGAACTGCTCTTCGCTCAGCAGCGGGCGCAGCGACGCGGGTGTGCGCTCGATCGACGTGGGCCGGATGGCCTCGTGCGCTTCCTGCGCGCCCTTCTTGCTCTTGTAGTAGTTGGGTTTCTCGGGCACGTAGGCGTCGCCGTATTCCTTGCCGAGCCAGCCGCGGATCTCGGCCAGTGCCTCGTTCGAGAGCCTGGGCGCATCGGTACGCATGTAGGTGATCAGGCCCACGCTGCCCTGGCCCTTCAACTCCAGGCCCTCGTAGAGCTTCTGCGCCACCTGCATGGTGCGCTGGCTGGTGAAGCCGTAGCGATTGCTCGCGGCCTGCTGCAGCGTGCTGGTGATGAACGGCGGCACGGCGCCCTTCCTCTTGGGCTTCACTTCGATGGCGGTGATGCTGGCACTCGCCGCGCGCAGCTCGGTCGCCAGCGCCGCGGCCTGGGTGCCGGCGGCATCGCCACGCAGCTGACCGCTGTCCAGCTTGTCGTCGCCGATCCGCACCAGGCGTGCGGTGAAGCGCTCGCCGCCCGGCGTGGCGTAATCCACCTCGAGCGTCCAGTACTCCTCGGGCACGAACGCGCGGATGAGCGACTCGCGATCGCAGATCATGCGCAGCGCCACGCTCTGCACGCGGCCGGCCGACAGGCCGTACTTGACCGTGCTCCACACGAACGGACTCACCTTGTAGCCGACGAGGCGATCGAGCACGCGTCGCGCCTGCTGCGCGTTGACGAGGTTCATGTCGAGGTCGCGCGGGTGCTGCAGCGCCTCGTTCACGGCACGCTGCGTGATCTCGTTGAACGTCAGGCGGCGGATGGGGCGCTTGACGCCCTTCAACTGGAGCGCCAGGTGCCAGGCGATGGCCTCGCCCTCGCGGTCGGGGTCGGGCGCCAGGTAGATGGTCGAGGCGTGCCTCGCGGCCACACGGATCTTGGCGAGTGCCGAGTTCTTGCCGCGGATGGGCTCGTACTCGGGTTCGAAGTCGTTGTCGAGGTCCACGCCCAGCTTGCTCTTGGGCAGGTCCATCACGTGCCCATTGGAGGCGAGCACCAGGAAGTCCTTGCCGAGGAACTTGGTGAGCGTCTTGGACTTGGTCGGCGACTCCACCACCACGAGGCTCTTGCCGGCCGCCTTGTCGCCGAGACTGGCCTCGAGTGCCGCCTCGTCCACCTCGGGCTCGGGTGCTTCGGGCAAGGCACCCCGGCGCGAGCCGAATTTGGGACGGGTGGTCGGTCGGGTCGCCCGGCCGCGGGCCGGAACGGCGTCGCCCGGGACCGCGCGCGCCGCCGCCACCTTCTTCTTGGCTGCGGCTTTCGCCGGGGCGGACTTTTTCGCCAGCTTCTTCTTCGCCGCGGCCGAAGCCGCGGCGCCGTCAGTGCGCGACTTCCTGGTCGCCATGCGGGTACTCCCCGGGAAGGGTGCCATCCTGCGCTTCGAGCGCGATGCGCGCCGCCAGCTCTCGGGCGCGTTCCACGTCGACCGGACGCTCGTCGAACGAGGTCAACGCCTCGAGCACGCGTTCGAACTGGTCGGCATCGAGCGTGCCGTTCGACCTCAGGTCCAGCAGGTAGCCCCACGCCTCGGTGGTGAGCGAGTCGCGCTCCTCGGCGGACAGCACGCGCTGTGCGTGCCGGCCGGGGAAGCCCGCCACCCAACCGCCCGGCGCGGTCACGCCGGCGAGTCCGCGGATGCCCATCACCGCCGTCTGGATGTCCTCGGGCGAAGCGCCCTCGTGTTCGAGCGCCTCCGCCAGCGTCTCGAGCGCCAGGTCGTCGCCCTCGAGGTATTCCTCGAGCTTGCGTGCGATCAGCTTGAGCACGCGCGCGGCGCCGTCGTGGTCGCGGCCGCTCACGCGCGGGTCTCCACGCCCTCGTCCGAGGGCATATGGCACTTCTTGTATTTCTTGCCACTGCCGCACGGACAGGGGTCATTGCGGCCCACGCGCGGAAGGGCGCGGACTGGGGCCGCGACGGCCGACGGGCGCGCCGGTGCAGACGGCCCGGGCCTCGGAGCAGAAGTTTCCGCGGGTGCGGAGGCCCCGCCGAAGGCCTCGGCCTCGGCGTGCCGCGCCACCATCTGGCGGGGCTGGCGTGGCGCCTGGGCGATCACCTGGCGCGCGGCGGCCGGCTGGAGCTGCACGCGGAACAGGCGTTGCACGAAGTCCTCGCGCACCTCACCCATCATGGTCTCGAACAACGTGAACGCCTCTTTCTTGTACGCCACGAGCGGGTCGCGCTGGCCGTAGGCTTGCAGTCCGATGCCGCCCTTCACGTAGTCGAGCTCGTGCAGGTGCTCGCGCCAATGCTCGTCAAGCGTGAACAGGTAGAGGTGGCGTTCCAGTTCGCGCATGACCTCGGCCCCGAACTGCGTTTCGCGGGCGCGGTAAGCGCCCTCTGCGAACCCCACCGCGGACTCGACCACCTCCTCGCGCGAGTTCCCCTCGAGCGCGGTCGGCGACGCGGGCGACATGCACAGGTAGGAGAGTTCGTCCGCGAGCCCGCGCAGGTTCCACTCGGCGCGGTGCAGCTTGTCGTCGGCATAGCGATCGACGCGCTCGCTGGCCACGTCGCGCAGGTCGTCGAGCACTCGCGCGCTGATGTCCTGCGACAATAGCGCTTCGTCGCGCTGGCGATAGACCTCCTCGCGCTGCTTGTTCATGACGTCGTCGTACTCGAGCAGGTGCTTGCGGATGTCGAAGTTGTGCGCTTCGACGCGCTTCTGCGCCCGGCCGATCGCCGAGGTGACCATGCCGTGCTCGATGACCTCGCCCTCTTCCACGCCCATCTTCTGCATCAGGCCCGAGAGGCGCACCGCGCCGAAGAGGCGCATGAGGTCGTCCTCGAGCGACAGGAAGAAGCGCGACGAGCCGGGGTCGCCCTGGCGGCCGGCGCGCCCGCGCAACTGGCGGTCGATGCGGCGCGACTCGTGGCGTTCGGTACCCAGGATGTGCAGGCCGCCCAGGTCGGGCACGCCCACGCCCAGCTTGATGTCGGTGCCACGGCCGGCCATGTTCGTGGCAATGGTGACCGCGCCGCGCTGGCCCGCCTGCGAGACGATCTCCGCCTCCTTCAAGTGGTACTTCGCGTTCAGGACGCTGTGCGGAATGCCGCGGATCTTCAAGAAGCGGCTCAACAGCTCGCTCACGTCGACCGAGATGGTGCCCACGAGCACGGGCTGTCCGCGCTGGTGGCAGTCGGCGATCTCGTCGATGGCGGCCTTGAACTTCTCGCGCTTCGTTCGATAGACGACGTCGTTGTGGTCCGCGCGCCGAATCGCCTGATTCGTGGGGATCACCGCGACTTCCAGCTTGTAGATCGCCCAGAACTCGCCGGCCTCGGTCTCGGCCGTGCCGGTCATGCCCGCGAGCTTTTGGTACATGCGGAAAAAGTTCTGCAGCGTGACGGTGGCGAGCGTCTGTGTCTCGCCCTCGACCTTCACGCCCTCCTTCGCCTCGATGGCCTGGTGCAGGCCGTCCGAGTAGCGCCGGCCCGGCATCTTGCGGCCGGTGAACTCGTCCACGATGACGACCTTGCCGTCCTCGAGCACGTACTCCACGTCCTTGTCGAACAGCGAGTAGGCCTTGAGCAACGCGTGGATGCTGTGGCTGCGATTGTTCGCTACGCCGTACGCCTGGTAGAGGCGATCGCGCTCGGCGATGCGCTCGTCGGCCGACAACTCCTCGCGGCCCTCGAGCTCGGACAGCTGGGCGGTCAAGTCGGGCACGGTGAAGCGGTCGGGGTCGGACGGCGACATGAGGTTGCGCGCGCCCTCGAGCAGGTCCACGTTTCGCGACTTCTCGTCGATCGTGTAGAGGAGCGTCTCGTCCAGCTCGTGCATGCGCTTGTCGCGCAGGTGTTCCAGCTCGACGCGGGTGATCAAGCGCTTGAGCGCCGGCTGGTCCGAGAGCAGCTTGATGAAGCGCTTGTGCTTGGGTGCGGCGCGCTGGATCTGCAGCAGCTTCACGCCCGCGTCCCACTCCTTCGCGGGGTCGGCCAGCAGTTGCTCGGCCTCGAGCAGCGCCGCCGCGGCCCACTGCTGTTGGGCGCGCACCACGCGATCCACCATCGGTTTCATCTCGTCGAACAGGTCGTCGCCGCGGTCGTCCACGGGTCCGGAGATGATGAGCGGCGTGCGGGCCTCGTCGATCAGCACCGAGTCCACCTCGTCCACGATGGCGTAGCTGAAGCCACGCTGCACCCGGTACTCGGGGCGCACGGCCATGTTGTCGCGCAGGTAGTCGAAGCCGAACTCGTTATTGGTGCCGTAGGTGATGTCGCAGGCGTACTGCTCCCGCCGGCGCGCTGGCTCCATGTTCTGCTGGATGCAGCCCACGCTGAGCCCCAAGAACTTGTAGATCTCCCCCATCCACTCGCTGTCGCGGCGAGCGAGGTAGTCGTTGACCGTGACCAGGTGCACGCCCTTGCCCGTGAGCCCATTCAAGTAGAGCGGCAACGTCGCCACCAGGGTCTTGCCCTCGCCGGTGGCCATCTCGGCGATCTTGCCCTCGTGCAGCATGATGCCGCCGATCAACTGCACGTCGTAGGGCACGATCTGCCAGGTGAGCGGCAGGCCGCAGACGTCCCAGGTCTTACCGCACAAGCGCTTACAGGCCTGCTTCACGGCGGCGAACGCCTCTGGCAGCAGGTCGTCGAGCGTGTCGGCGCCACTCTCCAGCCGGGCCCGGAACTCGGCCGTCTTGGCCTGGATCGCCTCGTCGGAAAGCCCTTCCCACTCGGCGAAATGGCGGTTGATCTCGTCCACGAGGGGCTTGGCCCGGCGCACCTCGCGCTCGTGCTTGGACCCGAAGACGGTCTTGAGAAGGTTCTCCAGCATGGCGGGCAGGATAGGGCCTCGTTGGGGTTGGGGCAAAACCGGGACACTGCAGGGCGGTGCTCGACCGGAGCGAGGAAGCCCGTGAGATGCGGCGCACCGCGGCCCGGTGCAACCACTTTCCACCGTCGCGGTCCAGGACGCGAAGCGTCCTGCTGGCGGAGAGAACACGTCAGGAACGCGTCAGGGCCGCCGTTGAGTCGAGCCGCGCAACTGGGTACGCGCTGGTCGCAGATGCGAACTAGCACGACGCCTCGGCGCTTCGCGCTGCCCGAGTCGTCAGGCGCAATACCGATCAGCAGAGGAACGCGGGTCACTACCGACCGCTGCGAAGCCTGGGCTGCCAATTTCCATCGCTGTGGGGTTCTGCGTTCGGCGCCTTGACGCGCACGACTACCACTAGCTCCGGAAGTCGTGAGTCGGGTGCGGCAACAGAGTTCGGCCTTGCCCCCCCCCCCCCCCCCCC
>CAYQNV010000174.1:0-19289 GCA_964418975.1 uncultured bacterium
AGCAAATGCAAAATGAGTTGGCAAGCGTTAAAGAGGTCGGCACCCAAATTTAGGGGACGTGACGATGAACCGGATTGCTGGATCGGCCTGGGCTTCGTCCATGAGCACGCCCGCCCTCGGATACCAGTCGGCCCAAGTCGCACTCGCGTACGGCTCGGGATAGGCGATAAAGCGAACATTGCCGTAGTCGAACCACGACCAGTCTTCGCCGCAGCAGCCCGCCAAGGGTGCGTTGGGCGACGTCTGGGGATTGGGTAGCGCGAAGCGGCCCTTGTAGTTCCGCAGGTCGTCGGCGGCGGGAGTCTCCCACTCGTGGTTGCCCCACACCGGCATGTAGGCCGCGTCCTGCGACCACACCATGACATCGTTGAAATGCCCGTCCACGACCGCCTGCCCGTTGGTGTTGCCGTAGGTGAGGTCGCCCACCATCAACACGAACGCGGGGTTCGCACCCGCGATCAGGCTCTGCACGGCAGGCATCCGCGAATACCCGCTCGCATCGCCGATGTCGCCCTCGGCGGCAACGATGAACCCGGAACTGCCGCGCGGCGGCGGCGTACGGAAGGTGTGGTCGGGCCCGCTTCCGATGGTGTAGTGGTAGACGGTGTTCGGCTGGAGCCCGGACAAGCTGGCCTCCCAGTAAGGCCCCGTGGATGAGAACGGAACCGGACTCGGCGTCGAGGCTGTCACCGTCTGGTCGTAGGCGGTGGTGGTTCCGTAGTGGATCGCGCTCTCGGTTCCCCGCCAGTCGAAGGCGACCGATGTCGGCCCCGTGATCGTCCAGTGGATCCCATCCACCGAGAGTCCAGCCAGCACGGTGACCTGCATCACATCGCTGGCGCTCAGCTCACCATCGCTCGCGGTGAGCCGCAGCACGTACGTTCCCAGGGCACTGAAGCTGGCGCGCGTATCCACTGCGTTCGCGTCCTGGAACGTGACCGTGCCCGACCCGCTCACCAGGCTCCAGGTGGTGGCGAGCACACCCGGTGGGATGGGGAACCCGTCGTCGATCACCGCCGCGTCGAGACCTGCATCGGCGGGCGTCGTGATGCTCTGGTCGAGCCCCGCGTCCACCACCGGCGCCTGATTGACAGGCGGCACGCCCGTGTCGAACTCGACGTGCAGGAGGGCCGCGCCCGCGGCTCGACCTTCGTACGCCCGGGCCGTGCGGTGGCCCGTTCCGGTGACGATGATCACGACCGCGTTCCCACTCGCCCAACCCGCGCGACTGACGATCTCCTGGATCACGCCGGAGAGTTCCGGGGTGCGTTGATTGGCCCCCGCTTCCCCGATCAGCGTCCACGCCGGAGGCGACCAGTTCGCGCCGGCCAGTGTGCGCGGCCGGGTCGAGACCTTGTTGGCTGCCGAGAACGTGGCCGGATTGCTGGTCGCTTCCCCCTGGATCAATAGGTTCGTGACCTCGCTGTGCTTCTCATCCGCCTCGAACTGGAGGTACGCGCGCGTGATGCTGGCGCCCGACGGTATCGTCAGGTTCGTGAAGCGCAGTCCTACTCTCTGGATACTCTTGTCGTACACGAGCTCGATGTCGCTGCTGTTCGTGGTGATCACCGCGCTCGCGCTCTCCTCGGCGTCATCCGTGCCGACCGCGATGCGGCGCTCGAGCGTGGCGACAGCCGTGGCCGAAAGCGTCACCCGATCGACCCGGACGCCCGTGGTCGCAGCCGACAACGGGCGAGAGGGGGCCGCTCCCAGGAACAAGCAGGCGAGGAGCCGAAGCAACTGGGGGGCGGGCGAGGACATGCGGACGAGGTTCGCGCGCATCGTAGCGGCCTCCTCTCAACTTCCTGTCGAGACGAGATGCGGGAGGCAGAGGCGCGAGTTGTATCTCGTTCGGCGCGGAGGCTTTGCTCGCCGGGGGTGGGGGATTCCTCGACGCGCCGCGGGGGAAAGCTACCACGAACGCACTTCCGAAGCCGCGGTTCCTTTTGCGGTGGCTCGGCCCGCCTGTTCCCTGAGCACACACACACAACTCGGCGTCACTGGAGCCGATGGCCGAGGTCGGCAGATTTCCCTCCATGCGGTAGATTGCCGGGATGCCACAGGTCTCGGGCAGTCACCTCGGACCCTGCAAAGAGGCCCCATGAGCACCTCGCCCGATAAAAGTCCTCTCGCGACGCCGGCGTGGAAGCCGCTCGACGCCCGCCAGCGGCGTGTGCTCGGCGTGCTGATCGAGAAGGCCAAGACCACGCCGGCCGCCTATCCCATCACGGTCAACGCGTTGGTCACGGGCTGCAATCAGAAGAACAATCGCGATCCGCTCACGGCGCTGGACGACATCGACGTGGAGAAGGCGCTCGACCAACTACGCACGCTGGGCGTGGTGAGCGAGCTGGATTGGCTCGGGCGGGTCCCCAAGTACAAGCACCATGCCTATGAGTGGCTCGGCGTGAGCAAGCCCGAGATCGCGGTCATGACGGAGCTGCTGCTCCGCGGCGCACAGCCACTGGGCGATCTCCGCGCGCGTGCCGCCCGGATGGAGCCCATCGCCGACCTCGCCGCACTCAAGCCCATCGTGGACGCGCTACTCGAACGCGGCCTGATGATCGAACTTTCGGCGCCCGGTCGCGGCCAGATGGTGAGCCACAACCTCTACCTGCCACAGGAGCTCGCGGAGCTCAAGGCGCAGCACTCGGGACACACCCGCCCACAAGTTTCAGTGGAGAGCGATGAGCCCACCTCGCAACACTCCCCTGCGACCTCACCACCCCCTGCGAACATGCAGTCCGTACTGCTGCGGCCCACATCGGACACCACAGCCTCGGGACCGACCGCCGACATGTTCGCGCGACTCGCCGCCGAGGTCGCGGAACTTCGCGCCGAGGTCGCCCGCCTTCGCGAGCGGATCCACGAGATCGAAGCCCGACTCAGCTGAGGTCTATGGTCCGTCGGCCGCCGCTTCAGGGCGCCACAGACCGGCCCGGGAATCCCTCGAGTTCGACCACCGGTGGCCGGCCTTGTTTCGCTTCGCCCGCGACGAGCACCCGGAAGATGGCGAGACTGCCCCCTCCGGCGTCCGCGCGGGCGTAGACCATCTCGAGCCGCGACTCGCGAGCGCGGTGCTCCTCCGAGTCGAGCAGTGGCGCGAACTGCGGCCGCATCTGGCGCACCACGTAGTCCTCCAGCACCAGCCAGCGCGCGCCGTTCGCCACCATGTCGTCAACAAGCGCATCGTAGGAGCCTTCGGCGAGCACGCGATGCCGGCACTTGGCGTAGAAGGCCACGAACGGCTTGCGATCCACCACCGCGTCGCCCGGCGTTGCGACGCTCGACAGCCATTCGCCCGCGCGCTTGTCGGTGAGACCACCGCCGTCGAACGGCGTCCGGAAGGCGTCCCCCAGGGCCCACGTGGTGGCGACCACGCCGAAGACCGCGAGTGCCACGGCCATTGCCCGACGCCAGCGCGACGACTCGGTGACGAGCACGACACTGGCGGAGATGGCCAGCGCGGGAATCGCCGCAAGCGCGAACCGCCCCTGCTGCGAAAGCCCAAGGAAGGGGAGCAAAGGCAGGTAGACGAGCGCCGCGGTCTCGATGCCGCGCCGCTGCGTGAGCCCCCAGAGCGAGAGCAGCAGCAGTGGCCACGGCCACGACCACAGCAATGCCTGCGCGTGTCGCCAGGCGTTGGCGGGCCACGCGGCGAGGCTCGCGAGCAGCGAGTGTGTGAGTTGCGGTGCCTCCGGCACCGCCGCGCCGACAACCGGTTCGGCCGCGCGCCAGTCGCGCGCGGCTTCGTGCAGCGCCGCGGTCTTGGGCGTGAGCGTCCACACGCCGAGTGTCGCGTGGTACCAGAGCACGCACGCGATCACCACCAGCGCGCTGCCGACGGCGGCGGCCAGCATCGCGCGCCGGGACGAGGAATCGCTCGCCCACTTTCGGATGCCCGCGAACGCCAGCGCCACGGCCGCGACCAGCCCTTCGGGGCGGATCGCATAGGCGAGCCCCAGTGCGAGTCCGCCGATTATCGCTGGCCCCGCGCGCAGGGCCGCGAGTTGCGCGAGCCCGAAGAACAGCATGCCGATGTACGCGGACTCCGACATGGAGATCGCCGAGTGCCGCGCGAGTTCCGGATGCAGCGCGCACACGAGTGCAGGCAAGAGCGCGCCTCGCTCGCCGAGCAAGCCGCGGGCGAGCCACCACACGATCGCGGGCAGCGCGATGCCGGCCACCATGGATACCGCGACCGCCGCGCCGACGCGATCGGGGTGGAGCACGCTTGCCAGCGCCACGAGCACGGGATAGCCGGGTGCGAACACCGACGCGAAACGCTCGCCATGCTTGAGCGCTTCCGCATAGCGGATGTACTCCGTGCCATCGAACGTCACAGTGGGCTGGTAGCGGAGCGCGAACCATCTCAGCGCCAGCGCGGCCAGCGTGAGGAGGGCGAGCGACACCCACACGAACGCTGGGCTCGCGAGCCAGGCCGGCCCGGGTGTGGCGCTTGAACTCGCCGGCCTGGAGCCGGTGTCGAGGCGCGAGCCGCGCACTCGGGAGGCAGGACGCTTCATGACGGCCAGCGTACCAGTCCGGCGAACACGCCAGCAGTCGTTGGCCGCGCGGCCGGAATCACATCTGATCTACGGCACCAACGCGCGCTCGACCGCGGGTAGCGCGTGCGTGCGCTCCCACGCCGCGATCCGGGGACGGAACTCGTATCCGGGCGGCGCGTTCGTGCGGATCCGCTCGCGCACCGGAGCGAGCGCCGCGTCGGCGGCCGCTGTGTCGCCGGCGGCGAGTTCCACCTTGCCCAGCACGATGCGTGCGAGATCGCTCCACGGCCCCCACGCCAGCGCCTGGTTCGCGTGCGTGCGGGCGCCGGCGGCGTCGCCCGCCAGCAGAGCGGCCCAGCCCCGTAACGCCTCTGCGGTCGGATGCTCGGCGTCCAGCAAGCGCGCGGCATCGAGTTGTGCTCGCGCCGCCGCCACGCGACCAGCGCGCAACAGATCGAATGCGTAGTCGCAGCGCAGGCCCGCCACCCCGGTTCGCATCCGCACGGCCTTGTCGTACGCCGCGAACGCCTCGTCCCAGTGCTTCGCGAGCGCCAGCGCCGACGCGCGCCCCCACAACCCCTCGGGCTGATCGGACTGGTAGGCGAGCACCGAGTCGTAGGCCGCGAGCGAGGCGGCCGCATCGCCACGCGTCCAAGCGAACGAGCCGCGTGCCAGATCGATCTGGTACCGATCCTCGCGACGCACGGTGGCCCGCGAGTGCGCGAGCAGCGCAGCCGCCGAATCCGCCCCCCGGCCGCCGTGCCAATAGGCATTGGCCGACGTACGCACGAGTTCGCCGCTGGTGGGGTGCACCGCCAGCGCCGAGTCCGCGGCGCCGGCCGCCTCGGGGCCGCGATTGCCCAGCATGAGCGCGCTCACCAATGACTGCAGCGCGGTCTCCTCCTTCGGACTCCGCACGAGCGCCTTCCGGTAGTACGCGAGGCCCTCGTTCACGAGCCCTCGTGTCACCTGGTCGCCGCCGGCGTTGACGTAGGCCACCGGGTAGCTGGCATTGACGTCCGTCAGCGCCAGCAGCCGCTTCACCAGTGTCAAGAGGTCCGAGTCCATCCGCTCGAGCCGCTCGAGCACCACCTCGCGCGGGTCGTAGGCGTCGCGCATCGGGGACTCGATCGCGTTGGCCCCCTCCGCGAAGTACTCGTACACGCTGCCACCGGCGTAGCGGGACAGGAACCCATCGCGGCTCGAGTCGTCGCGCACCTTGGCGCGCCGGTAGTGTTCCTGGATCTCGCGGTTTTGGTCTGCGGTGAACACGGCGTGCACCTGGTGGCTGAGTTCGTGGAGCACCGTGTTGTCGCGGTCGAAGACGGTGCGCTCCACATCCTCGATGCCCGTCACGGTGTGGTAACCGCCGGCCCCGCGCACATCGTCCCACAGGCGCGAGTCATACTCGATGCGCTGGTCCTTGAGCGACTCCTGGCCGGGGGTCTCCGACAGCAACATGTAGAGTGGCTTGATGTGATAGGTGGAGCCGCCCTCCACGAGTACCGGGATGAACCGGCTCCAGGGAACGATTGACTGCGCGACGCGCTTCTGGTGCCGCGGCGACAGCGACTCCCAGTTGAGCACGAACTGTTCGATCCCGGGCACCCGAGGCATGGGAGCGGCAGCGAAGCGGCGTTCGTAGTCGGCGCGGTGAACGTCCACCTCGAAGCGCAGAGACTCGATCGCCTTGGCCAGCACGGCGTGGGCGCGGCCGTACTCGGGACACGCCGAGAGCGCGCGAAAACACAGCGCACGCGCCTCGCGATAGCGGGCGTCCTCCCAATCGAGCGAGGCCAGCCGGATCGCTGCGTCCGCCCAACCGGGATGCGTCTCGTGCAGCCTGCGGTAGGCCCCACGCGCGGCGTCGCGCCGCCCGGCCGCGAGCAGGCCGTCGGCCTTCGCCATCTCGCGGCGGCCCGCCTCGTCGGCGAACGCTTTCGGATAGGCCGCCAGCAGCTCCGTGTAGTTCTTCCGCGCATAGCCGTTGCCGAGCATGTAGTGGGCGGACGCGCCATACGGACTCATGCGCACGGCCCACTCGCACGCGCTGATGGCCTCGTCGGTGCGTCCGAGGCGGATGAGCGTCTCCGCGAGCGCCATGAGGCCGTCCGTGGTGGTGGACGTGCCCACGGCCTCCCGGAGCTTCTCGAGCGAGCGATCCCAGTCGCGGCGCTTCTGCAGCACAAGGGCCTGTCCGACCAGCGCAACGGCGCGGGCGGGCCTGGTTCGCAGCGCGAGTGCTGGCGCCTCGGCCCCCGCGGGGCGCAGCGCCAGCGCCCGGGTGAAGCATGATTCCGCGCGCGCGTAGTCGAGCAGATCGTAGGCGAGCTTGCCGGCAGCCAGCCACTCCGGCACGCCGCCCGGGTCGGCGGCAAGCCGCAGTCGGGTGAGTGTGTCGATGCGCGCGCCGTCATCACAGGCGGCAAGCGCGACGTAGAGCGCCCGGCGCTCCAACTCGGTCGGCTGCGGCAGTGCCGCGAGCCGCGTGAGCACGGGCGTAAGCTGCTTGAACTCCGCACGGGCGAGCAACACGCGCGCGCGCGCGACGTCGGCGGCGCGCTTGGCACCGCCCATCCGTGCGAGGGCGGCGTACGCGCCGTCCACGTCACCCGCTTCGAGCAACGCCTCCAGGCGTTCAAGCGTCATCTCGCCCCGAGCCGGCCGCTTCGTCTCCGCGACGCGCTCCCGCCACTGGGCGGCGATCGGGGCGAACAGACCGGTATCCGGCAACGTTACGGCCGCCGGGACCGACGCGGCCCCGAAGGCGAGCAGCAGGCATGACACGGCTGAGACCCACGCCAAGCGCCGCGGCCCGCAGCATACGGACGAAGGACACATGTCGAGGCTCCCAAAGGAAAGGCGGTTCGCAGGCGTCACCACGTTTAGACGATGCGCGGCGCCTCGGGTCGTCCCGAGTGGATGCCAAGGAGCCCGAGCGTGAGCGCGCAGGTTATCACCGAGAACGTCGGGCATGCGCGCCCCGGAATGACCAGCGTGGCGAGGCTGCTGCCGGGAGTGGGGGTCGGGCGTACACTGCCAGCCTCGTCCCCTGGAAGCCCCTCCCGCAGCACCCAGGAGGTCCCATGGCATTCGCGATTCAGACGGACGAACCGATCGTGCGGATCGATCTCTCCGGCACCCTGACCAATGACAATCTCCTGGGACTCGCCCGAGACATGCTGGCGTACGAGGGCAAGCTGTCGGTGATTCCCCACCGCCTCACGGACGTGCGGGCGGTGACCCGACTGGAGATCACGTTCAACGACATCTTTCGGCTCGCGGAGCGGAGACTCGCCCAGAAGTTCCCGAACGTGTTCAAGTCCGCGATCATCGCCAGCGACGTCGTGCACTATGGCTTCGCCCGAATGTTCCAGACTCTCAACGATCACCCGCAGATCAGCATCGCGAACTTTTCGGATTCGCCCCAGGCGCTGCGCTGGCTCGCGGAGCCGGGCCAGGATGTACCCAAGCTGGCGTGGGCGTCCCGGCAGAGCGAGGGCTGATCACGGCCCGTTCGTGGGGCTGCTCCCAACGTCTTCGCTCGAGCGGCGGGAAGGCCTCCCGCCGTCCCGCGAATCACCGCGTTCGGCGGTTTCCGTTCGGTGCCTTCGCGCGGAGCGCGCGGTCGAACGCAACGACCTCAGCTACCGCACCGCCGCGTACAGCGTGCGCGGTTTCGATCTGTTCCTCCCACCCGGCGTCACGCGCGCGAAGTCCGTGCCGGGCTCGACTCGCCCGGGATCAACCAGGCGATGGCGGCATGAGCGACCAAGGCCGTGCGGCTCGGCGCCCCGCTCACCCGGATCGACCTCCCGAGCCTGCACCACGCGTTCGACGCCTTCGAGGACAACGCCCTCTCTCGTTCGGCGGTGGCCATGACGCTCGACTTCCTCGAACGCGAGCTGTCCCCCGAGGGCATGCGCGATCTGGCCGCCGAACTGGGCGTGCAGCGCGGCAACTCGTGGTACAACGCGGCATGCTGTCATGCGCTGCTGGGCGACAAGGCCCGTGCGCTCGCCCTGCTGGAGCAGCTGGCGGGTGTGTTCCAGGGCGACCGCTCGGGCTGGATGCGCGACCCGGACCTGGCCACGCTCCGCGACGAGGCGCGCTTCCAAGCGTTGCTCGCTCGCTGACGTGGCCGCCTTCGTGACACGACGGGGCGATGCTGGGGCTTACTCGCGGTGCATGCACATGCTCCTGCTCCCGCTGGCGATCGCCACCGTCGCGATGCTCGCTCCCGCCCGCGCGCGCGCGGACTCCACATGGACCCAGCATCTCCAGGCCGGGCGCGGCGCGCTGGCACACGACGACCGCGCCGGCGCATGGCATCACCTGCTCCGGGTGGACTCCCTGATCGGCGGGCACACCGGCGTCAAGTCCGCACTCGCCTCGCTCGCGGCGCGCGAGGGACGAAGGGACGAAGCCCTCCGCTGGCTGCGCGCGCTCGCCGAGACAGGCATCGCCCGCGCGATCGGCGGCGACACGACGTTCGCACGCTGGCGCGACGAGCCCGAGTTCCGCGCGGTGACCGCGCGGCTTGATTCGAATGCCGCGCCGATCGCGAACGCCCAGCTCTCGCATTCGCTCGGCGATGCCTCGCTGCTCGCCGAGGACGTCGTGTGGGACGCGAACGGGCGTCGGTTCCTCGTGAGTTCGATCCATCGCCGGAAGATCGTCGCCGTCGACCGCGCAGGTCGCATCACCGACTTCACGGCCCCCGGCGCCGACAGCGTCTGGGGCGTGTACGGCCTGGCACTGGACGCCGGGCGCAGGCGACTGTGGGCCACGACCGTGGCCGGTCCCGAGAGTGACGTGTACGCGCCCGCGGACTCGGGGCGCACGGCGATGCTCGCGTTTGACCTCCGCTCCGCGCGCGTGCGACAGCGTTTCGAGCTGCCGCGGACTCCGGCTCGCCAGGTGCTGGGCGATCTCACGCTGGGACGCGATGGCACGGTGTACGTCTCCGAGTCGCTGGGCGGCGCCCTCTACCGCCTCTCGCCCGGCGGCGCGACGCTCGAGGTGCTCGTTGCCGCCGGCACGTTCCGCTCCCCTCAGGGAATGGCGGTGGCCGCCGACGGCAGGCGCCTCTACGTGGCGGACTATTCCCGCGGCATCGGTGTCGTGGATCTCGTGACCCGTTCCACGACGTGGCTCGCCAAGCCCTACTCGCTCTCGCCCGCCGGGTGCGACGGCCTCTACCGCGACGGAGACCGGCTGATCGCGATACAGAACGGTACCACGCCTCACCGCGTGCTCGAGCTTCGCCTCGACTCCACGGGCACCGCCATCACCCGGTGGCGGGTGCTCGAGCAGGCGTCCGAGCGAATGGGCGAGCCCAATCACGGCGCGCTCGTGGGACGCGACTTCCACTTTCTCGGCGACAGCGGCTGGGAGCGCGTGGGCGAGGACGGGCGGCTCGTGACCGTACCCGGCTCGCGGCCTCCGGTGCTGCTGCGATTGCGGCTGGAGCCCGCGAGCTGGCCGGCCGAACGTCGCTAGCGTGAGCACCGCGGTCGCCCGTGGTAGCGTCGGCGGCGGCGCCAACCACGTGCTGGTGGGCCAAGATGGGCCCTGCCGCCCGAACGACCTTCGCCGGAGTCAAGGCAGGCTCTCGCAAGCACCCGAGGGGGCTCCGTGATGTGGCGAACCGGGCACGGCAACAAGGTCGGAGAACTCACGAGGATCGCGATCGCCGTCCTCGCGCTGGCCGGATGCAGCGGCACCCCGCGGGGCGAAGCGACGCCCTCACCGTCCGTGGCCGCCGACACGGCCGCCACGAGCGCCGCGACGATTCAGGTCGCCGTCTATCTCGTCACGACGGATGAGACGGGAAAGCGAGGCATTCCGTTCGGGCACTTCGGGGAGGTGTTGGTGGCGGTGCCCCGCACCGTTCCGGCCACAGCCGATCCGCTCACGGCGGCGCTGGCCGAACTGATTTCCATGTCCAGCGTCACCGACTCCAGTGGAGCGGTCTTGAGCAACCACTGGATGGCCTCCTCCGATCCCTCGGCGCCCAAGCTCCACGCGGAGAGTGTCGTGGTGAACGACGGAGTCGCCGTGATCCGTTTCGTGGGACGCTTGAGCGTGGCGGGTATCGGAGACGTGCCGCGGATCCTCGGGCAGCTCGACGCGACGGCGAAGCAGTTCCCCAACGTCAAGAAGGTAGAGGCCTACCTGAACGGCGAGCCACTCGAGGAAGCCATCGCATTCTAGGGCTGGGGCCTTGTCCGGGGCCCCGACGACTCAACGCTTGCCCTTGCCGGCCGGTGCTTTGCGTTCGATGGCTTCGTAGGCCGGATTCTGCTCGAGACCGAGCGCCTTGGCTCGGGCGATCGCTTCGATCGCCTGCTCTCGCTTGCTCTCCTGGAAGTACGCCACCGCCAGGTTGACGTAGAAAGCCGCGAGATAAGTGTCCCGAAGCTCGTAGCGACTGATCGCGGCCTTCGCCGCTCGTGCGGCATCGCCCGCCTGCCCACGAGCGAGCAGGACCTGGGCGAGTCCGTTGTACGGAACTGCCGCCTCCGGCCGGGAGCGGATCGCAGCCCGGTAGGACTGTTCGGCATCCTTGAGCTTGCCGAGCTTGAATCGGACATACCCCAGGTTCGCCTCGGCCAGCGCGAGCTTGGGGTCGAGCGTGATGGCCGCGTCGAACTCCCGCTCGGCGTTCGACAGGTCGCTGGCCCCGATGTAGGCGAGTCCCACGGCATTGTGCGCGAGGCCGTTCTTCGGATCGTCAGCGAGAAGTTCCTTGCCCAGTTCCCGTGCCTGGGCGAGCGCCTCCGGACTCGGCCTGTTCACGCCGCGCACGGCAAGGCAGTTCGCCACGATCGTGCGGGCCAGGGGATTCTCGCGATCGCGTTCGAGGGCTTCGCGCGCGATCCGCTCGGCGTCCTCGAAATCCTCCACCAGGAAATTCTGGTAGGCCACCCTTGAGAGTTCCTGGGCTTGGTCCGCGAGCGTGCTGACCGCGACGGCTGGGGCGGGTGTGGTCGGACTCGCGGGCGCCGTCGTCTCCGCGGCGACGGCGGTGGGCGTGGGCGTTCCCGGGGTCTCCGGGCGGGTCTCGGGCGTGGACACGGGCACGGAGGGCGGCCGTTCAACGGCCACCGCGATGGGCGCCTCGGCAGGAAGCGAGGCCACCCTGGGCAGGAAGAGCCGGATCTTCCGACCACTCTCCCCGGGTATGGCCTTCGCGGTCATGACCTGGAATCCGGTGGTCTCCGCGGAGACGCTCACCACAGCGAGCGCCGGCACCTCGGCGTTGAAGAATCCGTCCTCGTCCGTGCTAATCCGGATCTCCGGCGACGCCTGGGCTTTCGACGACCCTCGCGATGCGCCCGGATCCCAGGTCAGCAGGACGGGGATCCCGGTGAGCGCAACGCCGTTCCCATCCTTCACCACGCCGCTGACCCTACGCGTTGTCACCAGCGCGGCCCGGAGATGCTCGGGCGTGATCGCGACCTTCTCGGCTCGAACGAGCGTGAACGCTACGCCCTTCACATCGCTGAACGGCGTCTGGGCGCGGTTGCACTCCTGACGAACGTTCTGTGGCACGGCCTCGTTGAGGTAGTCCGCCAGCGAGTTGAGCGAGACCTTCCCCGCGTGGACCGCCGCTTCGCCCATGAGGCCGCGCTCGATGAAGTAGGAAAAGAACCCCCGACCCTTCGCGGACCACTCGTACGCGCTCTCGCCTCGGCTGCAGGACAAGAACGTGGCTCGCACGCCTCTCTCGCTCGAAGGCTGCAGGATGAACGCGGCCTCCATCAACGGGGTCGCCATGTTCGGCGCCTTGCCGGGAACCAGGGGATCGGTGCGACACGCGTCCACCATGATGATCCGGTGGCTCACGGGAAGCTGCTCGACCTCCTGCATGAGCATCGCCACGGGCAGCGAAGTGGTCTTCAAGGCTCCCGGGCTCGAGAGCTGCGCCTCATAGGTCAGAAGGAAGCGCCGGCCCTCCACCTCCACGCCGTGCCCCGCGAAGAAGAACAGCACGAGATCGCCGGGTTTCGTCCTCTGCTTGAGGTCGCTGAATCTGTTCACGATCTCGGCGGACGTGGGCATCTCCGGGCCGTCCGACGTGAGCACGTACACCTGGCTGGGCGAGAAGTCGCCGTAGCGGACGAGCGCCTCCGAGATCGCGCGGGCATCGGCGACGGCGCCGTGCAGGCGGGGCACACCCGGGTGCTGATAGCGGTCCACGCCCACAATGAGTGCCCATCGCTGGCCGCTCCCCCCGCTGTCCGTTGTGGCGCGCTGTCCAACGACCGCGACACGGCGTCCATCCTGCGTCGAAGACGGAGCCGCGCCGACGACGCATCCCGCGAACAGCAGGAGAAGTGCACAGCGAAGTGTTGCGGACATCTCACATCCGATCAGTCAGGGAAGCAGTGCAAGAGGCGACTTCTTCTGCAGGCGATCCTCAGAATGAGTACCCGGCGCCGATGCTGAGACGGCTCGCCGAATCGCCTCCCTCCTTGCTCTCACCGAGGAACCAGTAGCCGGCGTCGACGCTGAGGCCCTTGGCGAGCTTCACCGAGCCGTTGGCGAAGGCGCTCACGACGGTTTCCTTGAAAACGCCTCCATAGTAGTAGCCGCCAGCGCCCACACCGGCGGTCCACTGGGTTCCGCCCGTGCGCCCGACCAGAAAGAAGTCGAAGTCGGTTGACGTGTTCTTATTGCTTTCGCCCGGGGCGAGGGGAAAAAACGTGGCGTCGTCAGTCTCCGAGTAGAAGAGCGTGCCGACCTGTACACCGACCTTCTGGTAGAAGATGTTGCCGTAGAACGACAACATGTTGGCGTGCACGTCTGCGTACGTGGATCCAGCCTCCTCGATCTTGAGTCCAAAGTTGTTGTTGAACGCGCCCACTCCCAGCGAGACATTCTCGTTTGCCTTGATGGCCACATCCCCGGCGATGAGTATCCCACCGGGCACCGCGATATCGACGCCGCTGAAGTTTGGATCCTTCTTGAGCTGTTCGATCGAGGCGAAATTCCAGCTCGCGTAGCCCGCCATCAGGTGATACACGACCTTCTTCTCGGCCCCGCCCTCGGTCGCGGTCGGGAGCGACGTGGAGATGATCTGTGAACTCGCCGCTGTCGCCCACAGCAAGAGCAACATCGAAAGCCCGGTTCGCCTGAGCAGCCTGTCCATAGTGCTCCTCTCGGTGGTGGTCGCATCTGTGTGCCGGCTCGTGATTCACGCGCGTGCTGTGACGACTCCTCGACGACAGCGTCGGTGCTCGGGCGAGCCCCCCAGGCTGCGGTCGGCCAAGTCCAACGCTGCCGGCTACTGGCCGCCCTTCGCCGGCGCCATCGTGGTGAAGAAGCACACCGCTCTCGCGAGCCCGACCTTCTTGGGTAGCTGCAGCTGGCCCGGAGGCGATGTCCCACTCAGTTTCTGCCGCTCCGCGTCACCGGCCGGCTTGTCCACGTCGGGGGCTGCCGGTGGATCCTCGGTCGGCTTGTCCACGTCGGGGGCTGCCGGTGGCTCCTCGGTCGGTTTGTCCACGTCCGGGGCTGCCGGTGGATCCTCGGTCGGCTTGTCCGCGTCCGGGGCTGCCGGTGGCTCCTCGGACGGCTTGTCGGTGCTGGGCGCCGCCGGCGCGGCCCCGGCGGGTTCCGCTGGCGCGGGGTCATTCGAACCCGAGGGCGCCTCTGCCTTGGGAACTCGGACGAACAGCCCTCTCGTCATGATCTGCCTGGCGCGCTGTTCACTGACGCCCTGGGCGACGAGGTAGGGACCGACTCGCTGGACTTCCCGAGTTTGGCTGGCGGGGGTGCTGGCCGATCCGCCCAGCTGGGCAGCCACCAGTGGCTCATCCTCGAACGGCTGCTCGCTGGCGATGGCGACGAGGGCATCCACGCCTGTGGGTTCCGCCGCCTCGAACGACACGCCGGACCCTTCCGCGGGAATCACTTTGAGGCTGCCGGCCTTGATGAGCGGATTCGTGTCCGCCTCATTGGGAAAGACCAGCGTCATGGACTTGTCGGTCCAGGACACGTGATAGAGCCGCAGGTAGCAGTCCCGATCGGACTCCACCAGCACGTGGAGCTTCTCGCCCACCGTGAACGCTCCGTGGGCACCCCGATCCGTGCTCACGCGAAGGCCGAAGGGAGCGGGACCCGTGGCCAAGGACGCCTTGACCAGGCGAATGAGGCTCTTCAAGTTCTCCGAGCCAGGAGGCAGGACGGATTCGATGTCTCCCGCGACGACGGCCATCGAGGTACGGAGGAGCTTCGTCACCTTCGAGAGCTGCTGTCCCGTGCCGGCCTCGACCACGGCGAGCGAGAGTTCGAGCCCAGTCTTGAGAATGCGGAAACCACCCTTCAGGAGTCGCCCGCCGAGGCTTCTGCCGGTGACCCCGACTGGCTGCACCGGCACGCCGTGGTCCGAGAGCGAAGCCAGAATCGCCTGATTCAGTTGAGTGCCATAGCGGCTGGTGCCCGCACTCAACCCCTCACCGGCATCCCAGGCGACGCCCTCGAACTTGGTGGGCACATTGGACTCGACGGATCGGGTTCCCTGGTTCGCGCGGGCGAGCACCTCGACGACCATCGCGTCGATCTCCTTCTGGAGCGAAGCGTCGCTCGAGGAGAGTGCGGCGGCCGCTTGGCCGCTCGGGCGCGGCGCGGGTTTCTTTGCTTCGGCCGCAAGGCTGCCGGCTGCCAGAAGCGTCAGTCCCAGCGCCGCGGCGACGAGCGCCTTGGGGATTCGGCTTATTGACCGATCGTGCTTCATGGTACGTGCTCCTTAATCTGGAGACGAATCGGTCGATCACGGGGCTGACCGAGGGATCCATAGGCTACACCAGACTACACCCCAATTGCAGAAACCGGGTCAGACACGCCGGCTAGCTGGCTGCCAGACGCGCCCAAACACGCAACTAACGTCCATCCTCACATGTGGTTGAGCGCTCGATCCGGGTGCGCTGGATCGCTTCGTGGGCAGCCAGACAGCTGCAGGTGAGATAGCCGGCGTGGGCTATTCCCTCACCTCGATGGTCAGTGGGACGGACGTCCATTCCGCCGCGAGCAATCGTCCCGGCATCGCCGCGGGAGAGCCGGCGGCCGCGGGCGCCGATGGGCTCGCGGGCTTCGAACCGGTCACGCGGACGCCTCGATGGGTGGCGAGGTTGGCCAGCTCCGCACGCAAGCGATCGAGCGGATCTGAGGCGGGCGAGACACTCCGGCCCGCTGCGGCGGGAGCTGCGCGCGCTCCGCCCTGCGATCGAAAGTCCTCGATGTAGGCGCGAAGCCTCTGTGTGGATTCGAGATCCGTCGTGGCGAAGACCTGGATCACGTCCGGGCCCGCGGGCGGACTGTAGTCCCAGAAGAAGCCCGCTCGATTCGGTTCCGCGAGGCTGTCGGGGATGCGCACGATCTCCCGGGCGCGGATCCCTCCCTCCGGGAGGAAGCCGGCACTCTGCTGGGCATTGGGGAACAGTACCGTGACGCCTCCCTCGGCGTCCACGTCCACGATGGTCAGATAGCAGTCCCGATCCGAGTCGATCTCGAGCATTAGGCTGTTGAGCGAGGTTCGTGGCTCCTCCGGCTTGCGGATCCGATAGCGGACGTCGTTGCCGGCGGGGATCACCGAGACCCCTCGCGAGCCACTGCCGCCAGGGCCCGCGGCCACCAACTTCACGCCGAGCTTCATTCGAGACGACGGATTCGAAAGCGACTTGAGCGCTCCGGCATTGGCACTTCGGGAGAACTGGGCGACCAGTCGGTCGGAGGCCTGGGCCGCGTCGCTCCACGCGAACGAGGTGAGCAGCTCCAATCCGCCGGAACCATGGACGTTCACGACCAGGCTTCCGCTCCGTGCCGGATCCGCGGCGACCTCGACGATGAATCGCGCGAACTCCTGTGGCCCCACGAAGCGAACGCCACCCATCCGCTGCTGGATCCCGGTACGCAGCCCGGCTGCCAGCTCCTCGGGCGCGCTCAAGCTCACCGGGGTCTCCTTCGCGGGCGGTGCGGTGGAGATCAGGATGGCGCAGGCGACCGAGTCGATCCCGGCACCGGCCGGCTCCGTGACTGCGAGCGCATCCCGTCCGCGGACCTCCACGACTCGAGCCGTGGCCATGGCCCGGTCCGATTCGAAGGCACGTTCGCCTCGCGGATAGATCGCCCAACGCGAACCGGGTGCGGCCCCCTGGGCCAGGCCGTCCACGAGCAGGAGGCTGCCGCGCTCGGCCTGTCGAACTTCCACACTGACGCGATCGGGCTGCGGCGACACGGCGGGTGCCGCGATCGCCCCGTCCGCGTTCGTGACTGCCGTCGTGCCCAGGACCGCGCGGACCAGGAAAGACGGCGTTCCCTCCACTTGCGGCTCCGGCAGGTCCACCGCGCCGAACTGCTCCTGAAGCGAGCGGAACTCCACCTTGATCCCGGTGTGGATCTGCTCGGAAGAGACTCCGGGGGCAGCGGAACTCAGCACGCGTCCGAGCGCGTAGGAGAAGAAGCCGCGCGACTGGCCATCGATGGGACCATCCAGCGCGCTCTGGGCGGCACTCGCGCCGGTCATGAGGACGTAGCGCTGGGCGGCCACGGGCACCACGGCGCGAGATCGCGGGCGTACGTAGAGATTCGCGCGAGTGTCCGTCGGGATCGAGCGTGTCCGGATCGCCACGCTTCGAGTCGCCGTTCCCGAGTGACACGAATCGAGGATGATGAGCGCGTTCTCCGGCTTGAGTCCGGCGAGGATCTCCGCCAGTTCGTCGTCCGTCACGTCCGGAACGTCACCCGTGCGTCCGTCGTACGGCACGAGTGTCTCGTCGAGCCCGTCCGGCTCGTCTCCGTCCTGGTCCCTGACCTGCGACCCGTGCCCGGAGTAGTGGAGGTACACGACGTCCTCGGGGGCGGCTGTTCGCGCCAGGTCCCGGAGCGCCGCCAGGATGCCCGCGCGGCTGGCCTGCTCGTCGAGGATCGTGACCATCTCCGATTCCTGGAATCCGTAGCGAGCCGCGAGCACCTTGCGCATCATCACGACGTCGTTGTGCGGCCCGAGGAGTGGCGGGACGTTCGGCGAGGCGTAGCGGTTGATGGCGATAAACAGCGCGCGACGCACGGGCGCGGCGCATACGGGTAGCGCGGCGCCGATCTGAAGCAGGCACCCCACGGCGATCGCCGCAAGGACCCTGCCCCGGGCGCGGATCGGGTCCGGCCCTCGAGGCGCTCCGTTCGGTTCGAATGCCATGTCTCACCTCCGACGTTGCGGTTGAGCGCCTCACTGATCGTCTCGCGGGTGCATGCGGGGGGTCGACTCGCGCAAACGGAACAATAACACGCCACTTCCCCCCGCCACACTGCCCCCTGCCCCGCGGGCCCGATCCGCGCGCTCGTCTCGCCCCTGCGTCCGCGGTCGGTGCCACGCCGGCCCCACGAATGCGCGCGCCAGTCGCGGCGACTTGTCTGGGGGCCCGAGACACGGCAGATTCCCCCCGAAGCGGGCCACCTCCGCTGGCCACTCCCCTCTTCCGAGGTTCGAGGGGGCGGCGATCCACCGTGGCGCCCCGCGGGTGCAGCAGCGGCCCGCGAGGAATCGTCCAGTTCAGACCGAGAGACCGCAATCATGGCGCAGGCTCGAAAGCGATTCTCAATCCTCTGGTTCAGCGTACAGATCGTCGTGCAGTTCGGGTTGTTGCTGCTGGGTTTCCGCTACCTGCTCCCATCCGTGTGGGAGCGGCAGTTCGCCTCGGGTTGGCTAACCCTCGCGCTCGTGTTCCTCGCCATCCACCTGCTGATGTGTTTCTTCGAGTGGGCGTTCCATCGCTACGTGCTCCATTCGGTCACGACGCCCTTGCTGCTGTGGTTCGCGAGGGGGCACCGCAGCCACCACGGCCTGACCCCTATTCGCCTGCAGCCCGTGGCGGAAGGCTCCGACCGCTACGTGCTCAACCGCTACCCGATCACGGAGGAGGCGCAATATCCCGACTCGGCCTTTCCGATTTACGCGACCGTGGCGTTCTGGGTGCTGTTCTCGCCGCTGTTGATCGGGCTCCAGTTCCTGCTCCCGCAGCTTCCGATCCTTGTGAGCGGGTACGCCGCGATCACGTGGTCCATGTGCCTGTACGAGATCCTGCACGCGATCGAGCACCAGCCCTACCCATGGTGGAAGGCCGCCACCGAGCATCCGCGCTTGGGAACGATGTGGCGCAAGCTCTATGGCTTCCACCACATGCATCACGCCAACATTCTCTGCAACGAGGCCATCTCCGGATTCTTCGGCCTGCCCATCGCCGACTGGGTGCTTGGCACCTACCACCAGCCCAAGGAGCTGCTGCTCGAGGGCCGTGTGGCGACCGCGAAGGATTTCGCGGTCCCGCCTCCGCGGGCCATCGTTCGCCGGCTGGACGCGTGGGCGAGGCGGCGCGAGTCGGTACTCCGTCGAGGCTGAGCGCGCGCCCACCCGCCGGCGGCTGAGCCGGGCCACCGCCCATGCCCCAACCGGCCCGAGCGGAGCCTGTCGGGCGCCGCGTACTCATCCCGGCGCGCCACCTGCTACATTGCAGCGGCACGGGTCACGGCGGGCGAACGGCGAGGGGGGGGGGCCAGACGGCCTCTCGCGGCGCCCGATCGTTCCATCCCACTGGCAGCGGAGGTCAACAATGGCGGGTCGAGGAAATCCCTCTTATCTCAAGCGACAGAAAGAACAGAAGCGCGCCGAGCGAGCTCAGGCCAAGCGGGCCGCCCAGCAGGCGCGGCGGGAGTTGCGAGCCGCAGGGGTGCGGGAGCCGGACATCATGGATGCCGAGGTCCCCGCGCAGCCCGAAG
>CAYQNV010000175.1:0-11713 GCA_964418975.1 uncultured bacterium
GTCTGTGGATCGATCTCGAACACGCGCGGGTAGTCGCCATTGTAGTTGACGACCGCGTACCGGCCCGAGGACGAGATGGACACCCAGTCGATCGAGCAGCCCGAGAGGCCGCAGTTCGCGATGTTCACTGGCGGGCCGATCCGCCGGTTGGGATAGGCGGCGAACGGCGGCTGCGGGTCCATGTCCACGATCACCATCTGCGTGGCGCTCGCGATGGCCACGAACCGGCCGTCGTTCGACGGATTGCCCTCGCCCGTGCCGATGCCGTAGTCCGAGGTGATCGGCAGCGTCCAGGTGCGCGTACTGGTGCAGGTGCGGACGTCCCACCACACGAGCTCGGTGCCCGAGCTCGACACGTTGATCATCTCGTTGGGATGCGAGCGCGACGGGTGCCAACGGTAGTCGTAGAGCGGGTCGCTCGAGCAGCCGTCGGAGACGGGCCGGTAGGTGTTGCCGTCGAGGAAGATCGGGCTGGGCCCGCTGCCACCGCGATTGTCGATCACGATGAGCGAGCCGTCCGAGTTCCACGGCTGCTGCTTCGAGTAGGTGTGCCGCGCGTCGTCTCCCCACGTGCCGGAGAGCGGCGTGGTCGGCCGCCCGATGTTGTCCGCGATGCGCACCACCTGCGTGTTGAACGTGGGATCGGTGATCGGCACGAGGTAGCCGGGCCGGGGCACCTGCGGCTCGGTGAACACCGGCGCAGGATCGGTGACGAGGCCGCCGCCGCCCGACGGCGCCACGATGGTGAATGCGTCCACCACGCTGCCGGGCGTGCAGTTCACGTCGTTCGTGCCGCCGCCCGCGGGGCCGCACAGGAACTGCCCGCGGATCTCCGTGGCCTCGAAACGCAGCGAGAGCGCGCCCAGCCGCATGGCGCGGAACGCGGACCACGCGGGCTGCGCGCACTCGAGCCACAGGCAGCTGCCGTCCTGCTGGAGCTGGCCCCCCGTGCCGACCGTGAGGTGCACGACGCCGTGCTGCGGGTGCGTGCGCTCGTAGTTGTGGCTGTGACCGTAGACGTTGAGCTTGTACTTGCTGTAGGCGTCGCCGAGCGCGTCCAGATGCCCCTGGATAGCGGCTTCGCCCGGATGATGGCCCGAGGAGTAGGGCGGCCGGTGCCCGAACGTCACGATGAACGTGATGGCCGCGTCGGCCTGCGCCTGGGCCATGATCGTGTTGGCCCGAGTGCGCCAGTCCGTCCAGCTCGCGCTGGTGTAGGGCTCGGGGTAGGAGATGAACCGCACGTTCCCGTAGTCGAACCACGACCAGTCCTCGCCGACGCCGCCCGCGGTCGGAGCGCCAGGTGACGCCTGCGGGTTGGGCAGCTCGAATCGTCCCTTGTAGTTCCGCAGGTCATCGGTGGCGGGGATGTCGTACTCATGATTGCCCCACACCGGCATGTAGGCAGCGTCCTGCGACCAGACCATCATGTCGTTGAAATGCGCGTCCACGACCGGCTGCCCGTTGGTGTTGCCATAGGTGAGGTCCCCCACCATGAGCACGAACGCAGGCGCCGCGCCGACGATGAGGTCCTGGACCCCCGCGAGGCGCGAGTACGACGCCACATCGCCCACGTCGCCCTGGGCCGCCACGGTGAATCCGCTGCTGCCGCGCGGAGGTGGCGTGCGGAACGTGTGGTCGGGCCCGGTCCCGATCGAGTAGTGGTAGAGCGCATTGGCCTGGAGGCCGGTGAGACGGGCCTCCCAGAACGGCCCCGCGCTCGAGAACGGCAGCGGGCTCGGCGTGGCGGCCGTGGCCGTCTGGCCATAGGCGGTGGTGAGGCCGTAGCGGATCGTCGTTTCGCTGCCGCGCCAATCGAACGTGACCGCGGTGGACCCGATGATCGTCCAGTGGATCTCGTCGGCGCTGGCGGCGGGCGTGGCCCACAGGGCCGCGAGGACCAAAGCGCGGGCGAGGCATCTCCGTAGCATCGCCATCGGCGGGACCTCCATGAGGGAGCGCATCATCACTGAACCGTAGCGGTGTGCCAAGTCGGAGTCGTCAGGACGCCGTCACGAATTGCTCCCGCCGGGCTGGCCGGGGCCGCTGCTAGGCAAGTTCGATACCGCGACCCGCGCGAACAGGCGAATGATTTTCGGCTTGCGGGGCAGGGGGAATGCGCGAGGGCCCCGCCGAGCACGCTGGAAAGGGCGCCGAGCGGGCGAGCATCTCGCACGAGGAACCGTGCGGATCGCACACTGCCGGCGAACCCGAGGTGCCGGAGCGGGTCGTCGTGGCGGGCCGGCCCGAATTCCTCCATCCTGCTCGCCCATGGCGACGGGCGAGACACTGCGGACCACGTTTCTCACGCTACTGCTCGCGGCGTGCGCCACGACCGCGGTCCACGCCGCGAACCCCGCGCGCGTCGCGCTCGAGCGAAGGTTCGATGCGGCCAAGGCGGCCGGTCGCTGGAATACCGCCGCCGCGGTCGCCGACTCGCTGGTGCGACGGCGCGAGTCACTCGAGCGGCTGCCGCCGCCGCGCGCCGCCAGCCTGCTCGACAGCCTGGGGCGACTGCTGTTCCAGGCCGGGAGTCCCGAGGCGTGGGTCGCGGCGGAACGCCTGTTCCGCGCCGGGCTCGAGCGCCGTGAGCGCTCGTTCGGGCCCGACCATGCGGACGTGGCGTCAAGCCTGGCCACGCTCGCCACGCTGCTCGACTACCTGGGGCGTTGGCAGGAGGCGGTGCCGTTCGCAGAACGCGCGGTCGCGATCCGCACCCGAGCGTTGGGCGAGCGACGGCCCGCCACCGCCAGCAGTCTTCGCCAGCTGGGGCTGCTCCACTTCCGGCTCGGCGACTACGCCGCCGCGGGCGAGCCGCTCGAGCGCTCGCTCGCGATCTACCAGGCACTCGGCGCCGGCTACGAGCCGAGGGTCGCCGACGGGCACAACAACCTGGGCGAACACGCGCGCGTGCAGGATCAGCTGGCGGCCGCCGAGTCGCACTTCCAGAGCGGGCTCGAAGTGGCACGCGCTCGACTCGCTGTCGCCGATCCGGTGCGCCTGGGACTCGAGAACAATCTCGCCGGGCTCTACAAGGACCTGGGACGGCTGGACGAGGCCGAGCCGCTGCTCGAGCGCGCACTCGCGACGCTCGAGTCCTCGGACGGCGCTCCCGCGGAACGGGCCATCGCGGGGCTCAACCTGGCCGAGGTGCAGCGGCTCCAGGGACGGCCGGCCGAGGCCGCGCCACGTTACCGGCGCGCGCTGGAACAGGCTCGTTCGGCACTCGGCGACGGCCATCCGGACCTGGTGCTGTTCTTGAACCAGCGTGCCGTCTGCGAGCAGGAGCTCGGTCACCTGCCACTCGCGGATTCGCTCTACCGCGAGACCGGCCGGATCGTCGAGTCGGCGCTGGGCTCGACGCATCCACTCATGGCACAGAACCTGGGCGATCTCGCAAGGCTGCGTCTGGCGTCGGGCCACGCCGGCGAGGCCGACTCGCTGCTCACGCGAGCGATTCATCTTCGCGAGGGCAGCCTTGGCGTGTCGCATCCCGACGTCGCGCTGCTGCTCGTGGACCAGGCGCGCGCGCGGGTCGGCCGAGACCCCGACGGCGAGACGGCGGCGCTCACGCGCGCGATCTCGACCCTCGATTCCACGCGCGTTCATCCCGACGCGCGACTGGACGCCTACGCGCTCCGGGCCGAGTGGCAGTCTCGCCGCGGTCAGCGTGCAGCCGCGATCGCCGACATGGCGGTTGCGCTCGCGGCGATGGACTCGCTGCGATTGCGACGCGGCGGCGGTGACGACACGCGCGCCGCGTTCGTCGCGGGTCGCCTGGGGCTGCTGGACCGCATGGTCGGCTGGCAGATCGAGCAGGGCGACGTCGAGGGAGCGCTCGAGACACACGAGCGCGGACGTGCACGCGTGCTGCTGGACCAGATCGCGGCGAGCGGGGTGGACCTGCGCACGGGCATCCCGGCCGAAGTGCTCGGCCCGCTGGCCGCGGCGGAGCGCTCGGCCGAGGCGCGACTCGCTGGCGCGCATCGCGCCATCCAGAACGTGCGCGCGGACCCGAGCCTCGCGCCGAGGCAGCGTCTCGAGCCGCTCGCGGCGCTGGCGTCGCGGCGGGATTCGGCGGCGATCGAGCTGGCGCTCGCGCGGCGCCGGATCGAGGACGCGAGCCCGGTGTGGCGCGGCGTGCTGAGCGCCGAAGGACGTATCCCACGAATCGAGGAGCTCCAGCGCTCGCTCGTGCCACGCGACGGGCTCATGCTCGTCTACCACGTGGGGCGCGATGCTAGCAACGTGTTCGCGGTGCCGCCGCGCGGGCGCATCGAGGCGTTCCCGCTGCGGCTCGACCCCGACGCGGCGCTGGCACTCGACGTGGAGCCGGGGCCGCTCACCGAACGGACGCTCGAGCGCATCGTGGTGGGAGCCGGCGCGGATTCTGCCGCATCCGCAGCTCCCGGGATCGCGGCGCTCTTGAGCGGTATCCCGGCCGCGGGCTACGTGTCGCTGCCGCTGCGCTCGGCCACGGGACCGGACGCGTTCGAGCGAAAGCTCCACGCGCTCTGGCGCGCGCTCGTTCCCGAGCCGCTCCGGCGGCAGGTGCTGTCCGCCGGCACCGCCACGGTGATCCCCGACGGTGCGCTCCACCTGGTGGCGTTCGAAGCGCTCGTGGTGCGCCCGCGTGGGCGCCCGCAGGCGACCACGCGCTACTGGCTCGACGACGGACCCGCCATCACCTACGGGCCCTCCGCCACCTCGCTCACGAGCCTCAACCGGCGTCCGCACCGAGGTCAGGCCGCAACGGCCGACCGCGCGGCGGTGCTGAGCGTGAGCGACGTGTCGTACGCGCTGGGAGCGGACCGCACCGCGCCCGCCGGCGATGCCGGCCGCGCCGGGCCTTCCCGATTCGCCCGCACGTGGCGACCGCTGCCGGGGACCGCGCTCGAGACCCGCGCGATCCGCACCGCGTTCGGGAGCGAGCACGTGCAGGTGTTGACGGGAGCGGCGGCCCGCGAGCCGGCGGTGCGCGCGGCGCTGGTCGGTCCGCGTTATCTCCACATCGCCACGCACGGCTTCGCAGATCCGGCCGGCGACCGACTGCAGGCGGGACTCGTGCTGGCCCCGCCTGCCGAGCCGATCACCGGCAGCGAGGACGACGGCGTGCTCGAGATGTTTGAGATCCACCGGCTCGCGCTCTCGAACGAACTGACGGTGCTCTCGGCGTGCGAGACCGCGAAGGGCACTCGGGTCGCGGGCGAGGGCGCGTTCGCGCTGGCGCGCGGCTTCCTCGCCGCGGGATCGCGGCGCGTGGTGGCGAGCCTGTGGGCGGTGGACGACGAGCCGACGGCGCGGGCGGTGAGCGCGCTGTTCGGCGCCATCGCTGCGGCGGACGGGCGCGGCAAGCGGCCCGACGTGGCGCGCTCCCTCCGCGACGCCAAGCGCCGCGTCCGCGAGGATCCGCGTTGGGCGGATCCGTTCTACTGGGCGCCGTTCGTGCTCAGCGGGCCGTGACTCCACCCGCCACGAGCGGGCTCATCGATACTGGCGCTTGAGCGCCCCCCAGGTCTTCCGCGCGATCACCGTCGAGGCATCGGTGGTGATAGTGATGGTCAGGTACGTCGTATCGTGCGGGAATCGCACGAAGTTCGACTCCCACCACGCGCCCAGGTCGTAGCTCACTCCCTGCGTGAGTCCGGTGAACGTGAACGACGCGCTCTTCGTCTGGCTCGCCTCCGGCGTGCCCGAGCCGTCTCCAAGTACGACTGAGCCGAACGACACATCGGAGTCCGTCTCGACGTCGCGCGGTGCGCTCCGGTCGTTCACGAATGCCGCGCCGTCGGCCAGGTCCCAGCCGCGCGCGGACGGGTCCGAGTCGAACCGCTCGAGCAGGTCGAGCGTCAAGCCCGCTCGATTGAAATGGAAATACGGCGTGGGCTGCGGGTCCCCGATATAGCAGTTCTCCGAATTGCCATTCAGCGGCGGCCCTTCCGTGTTGGCCGTGACCTGGGTCGTGGTCGCGAGCGTGATGTTGTCGATGGCCTGATCGGTCCATTGGAGCTGCCCGGAGCCGTTGTCCGCGAACTGGAGCGCCGTGAACGTGACCTTGATGGGCGTGAGTGGCGCGATGAAGCTGATGGTCACGGGAAGCGCGCAGAACTGGCCCTGCGGGAACTGGCGCACGATCACCCGGGGCGGGATGACGTCGTCCTCTTGCGCGCGGGCCGAGGTGGCGCACACCAGGAGCGCGAGGAGCAGGGGAGCGCCGAAGCGAGCGAGCGCGAGGGACATTATGCGACCTCCTCGGGGGAGCTGGGCAGGGCTGGCGTGCCAGCCCTAGGGGGGAGAAGTACCGGGGAATCCTAGCCCCGAACCACGTGCGGGTCCACGGAATTGCGGCTCGGGCACCTGGGCTGCCGTCGGCCGTTCCCTGCCCGCGTCGGCGGTGCTAGGCTTTGTATTCCGCAAGCCGTTCGTACATGTAGCGGCCGCCAGAGGCGATCACCCTGCGTGCCATGACCTCGATCAGCGACGCTTTGGACTCCGGACCGGGCGCTCACGGTCCAGCGAAGTGGGCCCCTGGCGCGCCCAGGATGCCTGTCGCAGGCGCCTCGTCGGGCCGCCCGGCGGCACCGCCGCGATCCCGGGCCGGCTTCGTCGTGGCCCTCGTACTCGTCTCGGGCGGCTATTTCGTCGCCGGCAAGCTCGGGCTCATGCTCGCCGCGATCCACCCCAGCGCCACGGCGATCTGGCCGTGCACGGGCATCGCGATCTTCGCCCTGCTGGTGATGGGTCCGCGCGTCTGGCCGGTGATCTTCGCGAGCGCGTTCCTGGTCAACGTGACCACCGCGGGCTCGTTCCTCTCGAGTCTCGGCATCGCGGCGGGCAACACGCTCGAGGCCCTGCTCGGAGCCTCGCTCGTCTTGCGTTTCGCGGGAGGGCGCGACCCGTTCAGTCGCGCGCAGGACACGTTTCGGTACGCGGGGCTGGTGAGCGCGGCGTGCGTGGTGAGCGCGACGTTCGGCGTGACCACGCTCGCGCTCACCGGGCTAGCGCCCTGGGATCAGAGCTCCGCGATCTGGTTGACGTGGTGGCTGGGCGACTTGGGAGGCGCGCTGATCGTGGCGCCGTTCCTGCTGATCTGGAGCCGAGACCGTGGTTTCCGTTGGCGTTGGGAGCGAGTGCGCGAGGCGATCGCCATGCTGGCGTGCGTCGCGTTCCTCGGCTGGACGGTGTTTCGCTGGGTGAGTCCGCTCTCGCTCGGCATCTCGCTCATGTTCCTGTGTGTACCGCCGCTCATGTGGGCGGCGTTCCGGTTTGGCCAGCGCATGGGGGCCACGGCGCTGCTCACGCTCGCGACGCTCGCGGTGTGGGGCACGCTCGGCCGGTTTGGGCACTCGCGTCCGTGGGAGTTGAATCAGTCCCTGCTCCTCTTGCAGGTGTTCCTGGGCGTGATGGCCGTCACCACGCTGGCGCTGTCGGCCGTGGTCGCCGAGCGCAGGCGGGTGGCCGAAGCCGTGCAGGCGGCCTCCGACCAGTTGCGAGAGGCGGTCACCCAGCTCGAGGCCTTCAGCCATGCCATCTCACACGACCTGCGCTCGCCGATCGGCACCGTGCTCAACTGCGTCGCGATCCTGGAGGAGGACCACGCCAGCGGCATCGGCGAAGGCGGCGTTCGGCTGTTGCGGCGCATGCAAGCGGCCGCCGATTCGGCGACGAGATTGCTCGACCAGTTGGCGCTTTTCGCCTGGGCCGGACCCACGCCGGGGGAGCACGAGGTCGTGGACATGACAGCACTGGCGCGTGAAGCCTACGTCGAGGTCTCGAGTGTGGATCACGAGGCCGAAGGGGTGCGGTTCGAGCTGGGCAGACTGCCACCCGCCGTGGGCAGCGCCGCACTTCTCGTGCGCGTGTTTCGCAACCTGTTGAGCAACGCCGTCAAGTACACTCGCGGCCGCCAGCAGCGCGTCATCCAGGTGACGGGGGAGGCTGGCGGGGCCGAGAATACCTACATCGTCAGCGACAACGGCATCGGCTTCGATCCGAACGACCACGAGGCGGTGTTCGAACCCTTCCGGCGATTGAGCGGCGCCAAGGACTTCGAGGGCTCGGGTCTCGGGCTCGCGATCGTGGCCAAGATCGTGCGGCGGCACGGCGGGCGGATCTGGGCCGAGAGCGACGGCTCGACCGGGGCACGCTTCGGGTTCACGCTCCGGAACGACGGGGATCGGACATGAGCCCACTTCCCGTTATCCTTCTGGTGGACGACGACGAGATGCACCTGCTCATCGCCCAGCGTGCCATCGCACGAGCCGAGCTTCCCGTTGAAGTGCGCCTGGCCGGCAGCGGGGGTGAGGCGCTGCGCCAGTTGGGCCTGCACCCGGGGGCCACGGGACCTGCTTCCGCATTCGCGCTGATGCTGCTGGACATCGGGCTGCCGGACATGAGCGGCTGGGACGTGCTCAAACGGGTCCGGGAGTGCGCTCGGCTGCGACCGCTCCCCGTGGTAGTGGTCTCCTCCTCGGACCGGCCCGAGGATGTGCGGCGCGGCTACGAACTGGGTGCGAACAGCTACGTTGTCAAGCGCCACGAGGTGGGTCGCCCGGGCGGCTATCTGGCCGAGGCCGCGCGCTACTGGGTGATGCTCAACTCCGCACCGACAGTTCCGGATTGACCGGTTCACCACGGGTGGGGTTTGCTGGTCCCTCACCCTCGCACGTCGGAACGCGGGCACCTGCCGTTCAACGGCCGGTGCCTCCGGGAGTCCCATGGATCGTTTCTCTGCTCTGATCGTCGAGGATGACGCGGGATTCCGCGAGAGTCTTGCGCTGCTCGTGGCGCGTGAGGGCTTCGAGGTGCACGAGGTCTCCGGGCTCGAGGCCGCGCGCGAGCGCATGGTGGAATCCCCTCCCGACGTGGTGCTGGTGGACCTGAACCTGCCCGACGGCGACGGGATCACACTGCTGCGCGACGAGCTGCTGCGCGCGAACTCCGAGTTCATCGTGGTCACGGGAAATGCGAGCGTGGAATCCGCGGTGCAGTCTTTGCGGGACGGAGCGCTCGACTACCTGACCAAGCCGATCGATCGCGCTCGGCTCAAGAGCATCCTGGCGGGTGTCTCGCGCACGCGCGGTTTCAAGCTCGAACTGAACCGTCTGCGCCGCGAGTTGCGGCAACTCGGCCGTTTCGGCCGTCTGGTCGGGCGGACACCGTCCATGCAGCGCGTGTACGACCTGATCGAGCGCGTGGCACCCACCGAGGCCGGCGTGCTGCTGACGGGCGAGAGCGGCACGGGCAAGGAAGTCGCCGCCGAGACCATCCACGCGCTCAGCCGACGGCGGGGCGGGCCGTTCCTCGCCGTCAACTGCGCCGCGATCTCCAAGTCACTCATCGAGAGCGAGTTGTTCGGGCACGAGAAGGGCAGCTTCACCGGCGCCGAGAGCCGTCGCCGCGGCTACTTCGAGGAGGCGAATGGCGGCACGTTGTTCCTGGACGAGGTGATCGAGATGCCGGGCGAGGTGCAAGCGAAGATGCTGCGCGTGCTCGAGACCGGCATGATCCTCCGGGTGGGGGCTTCCGAGGTCGTCCCCGTGGACGTGCGCGTCATCGCCGCCACGAACCGCGATCCCGCAGCCGCCGTACGAAGCGGCATGCTGCGCGAGGACCTTTACTACCGGCTCAACGTGTTCCCGCTCCCGCTGCCGCCGCTGCGCGAGCGGATCGAGGACATCGAGCTGCTCGCCGATCACTTCCTCGCCATGGTGAACGCGCGCGAGGGCACGCAGAAGCGGCTGTCCGCCGAGGCCCGGGAGCGTTTGGCAGGGCAGCGCTGGCCCGGCAACGTGCGCGAACTCAAGAACGCCGTGGAACGCGCGGCGATCCTGGCGGACGCGACGGTGGGCCCCGACCTGTTCGCCGCCTCGGCGGCCGCCCCTTCGGCGCTCCCGGAGCCGGACGGCCTCGCGATCCGCGTTCCGCTCGGCGCTTCCATCGAGGATGCCGAGCGCCAGCTCATCCTGGCGACGCTCGATCAAGTGCATGGGGACAAGACCCGGGCTGCGATCACGCTCGGCATCAGCCTCAAGACGCTCTACGCCCGACTCAAGCTCTACCAGGCCGCGAGGCGGGCGCAAGCCTCGGCGCCACCGGAACTGCGACCACCACCGCAGCCGCTGGAGTGAGGGCTTCGCTCCTGAAAACGGGTCACTAGCGCGAGCGAGAACGCAGAGCTTTGTAGATTCTCCAGCCGTTCGTGCCCATGACGCGCGGCAAAGGCGAGCTCCGAACGAGCTAGATCATGGTCCCGTCGTATGCCTGAGCATCGGACTCGCACGGCACGCGACTTGCAAAATATCGAAGCGTCGCTGGTCGTAGTTCTGAACGGTTCCAGCGCACGACGCACGAGTTCGGCATGCCAGGATTGGATGATGGAGCGGCCCCATCACCCTTCCGGCAGAAAGCGCAGGGCCCGCCAGGGCCCTGCGCGCGATACGTGGCGGAGCCCCGTCCCCCGAGGGGCTCCGCTCTTTTCTGCCCTACCACTCGCTGCACCCGCCTGCGCGCCCCCGAGCGGTCGTTTGCCGAGGCGCGCGCCCGCCCGTATCTTGTTGTGCATGAGTGACCTCCTCGGCACGAACGTGTCTCACTACAAGGTCACGCGAAAGCTCGGAAGCGGCGGCATGGGCGTGGTTTACGAGGCCGAGGACTCGAAGCTCGGCCGCCGAGTGGCCCTCAAGTTCCTGCCCGCGGAGCTGGCCCAAGACACGCAGGCGCTGGAGCGGTTCCAGCGCGAGGCCCGCGCCGCCTCGGCGCTCAACCACCCGAACATCTGCACGGTATTCGCGATCGAGCAGCACGAGCGCCAGCACTTCATTGTCATGGAGCTGCTCGAAGGCCAGACGCTGTCGCAGATGATGAGCCGGCAGCCATTTCCGCTGGAGACGCTCACCGGGCTCGCCATCCAGATCGCGGACGCGCTGGAGTCAGCGCACGTCAAGGGCATCGTGCATCGCGACATCAAGCCCGCGAACATGTTCGTAAGGCCGCGCGGACAGGTGAAGGTCCTCGACTTCGGCCTGGCCAAGATCGAGGGGCTGCGGCGTGGTGACCCCTCGGCGGCCGCCGAGTCGGCGCTGGAGACCGTGGGGGCGCGCGACGACCTCACCACGCCCGGTACCGCGATGGGCACGGTCTCCTATATGTCCCCGGAACAGGCGCGCGGGCAGCTCACGGACTCGCGCACCGATCTCTTCTCGGTGGGCACCGTGCTCTACCAGATGGCGACCGGTGTGTTGCCGTTTACCGGCGACACGTCGGCCGTGATCTACGAGGCGATCTTGAACCGAGACCCGGCGCCGGCCGGCCAGTTGAACGCGTCGTTGCCGACCGAGTTCGCGCGCATCCTCGACAAGGCGCTCGAAAAGGACCGCAACCTCCGCTACCAGACTGCAACCGAGTTGAAGACCGACCTGATCCGCTTCAAGCGGGACCACGTGGATTCCAGTCGCCGGCGCGCCGCGGATGGCGAATCGCGTTCGAGCGCCGTCGCCAAGCCCACCGAGAAGTCCATCGCCGTGCTCTACTTCGAGAACCTGAGCGGAGTGAAGGAGGACGAGTACTTCCGCGACGGCATCACCGAGGACATCATCTCCGAGCTCATCAAGATCAAGGAGCTGAAGATCTTCTCGCGCACAACGGTGTTCACGTATCGCGACCGGCCGGTCACGGGGCTCCAGATCGGCCAGCAGCTGGGTGCCGCGTATGT
>CAYQNV010000176.1:0-11776 GCA_964418975.1 uncultured bacterium
TGATGGACAAGCTGGGGTTGGACACGGCCGACATCGGCCTGCCGGGCGCCGGGCCGCACGTGGTGAAGGACGTGACGCGCCTGGCTCAGGAAATCGTCACTTCAAAGCTCGCGGTCGCGGCCAACTGTGTGAACGGCGGCGCGATCGGCCTGGGGCACCCACTGGGGGCCACCGGTACGCGGCTCATCTACACGCTCGTCGTGGAGCTGGGCCTGCGCGGCAAGAAGTACGGCGTGGCCTCGGCGTGCATCGGCGGCGGCCAGGGCATGGCCGTGCTGATCGAGAGGGCTTGAACCCACTGGGCGGGTTGCAAAGCCTGCCCGCAAGCGCGACCCGGCCCCTCTTGCACGGTGGTCGTGCGCGCCTGCCGGAAATGTGTTCGCTCTCCCATCGCGGCGCGCATCAGCGACCCTGTTCTGTCCTTGGTCGCGTGTGCCACGCGGTCTATCCTTTTGATTCTCGCGCGGCCCGGACATGCTGCCTGGCGGCCCGACCCGCTGGCGGCAATTGCGTTGCCCGAGTCCGCAGGTCAGCCACACGGTCCTTCCCCCAGAATCAGTTCACGGAGGTGACCCATGAACCCGCGTCGCTTGCTGCGCCGTTGCCTCTTTTCGGTCGGTGTCCTCCTCTTCCCGATCGCCGTGGCTCTCCCCTCGCGCGCAGGATCCGCCCCACCCTCGCTCGGTGCACCGAACGGACTCGAGCAGCCGCACTACCTGACGTCGGTTCAGCTCCGTGCGCTTCAGTCGGTCACCACGGACTCGCCAGGCGCGAACCTCCAGCTCGGTGGGAAGGACGAACCCACCCTGGCCGTGAATCGGTTCAATACGCTGCGGGTGGCGGTGGCAAATAACGTTGGCCTGCGCGTGTCGGTGGATGGGGGAGTTTCGTTTCTCGCGTCGGTCACGCCGGTCATGCCGGCTGACTACAACTTCGCGGGCGATCCGTCGTTGGCCTACGACAGCCAGGGGCGGCTGTTCTGGACCTTTTTGGGCCGCCAAGTGGCCACCGGAGCGCTGCATCTGTTCATCGCCCAGTGCAGCCCGACCACAGGCGAGATCCTGCCCGGATATCCAGTGAACATCGTCGGGGCACAGGCGGGCGGGCTCAATTGGCTGGACGCCACGCACGATAAGGAGTGGATCGCCATCGACCCGATCGCCGGTCACGCCCAACAGGATCGCATCCAGTTGGTATGGACCTATTTCTCGAAGGACACGGCTGACGTCACCCGCATCTATCATTCCTTTTCCGACAATCAGGGCGTGGCGTGGGCTCCGGCCCTGGCGCTGTCGGGTCCTGGGGAGGGTTTCGTCTGGCCCGCCCACGTGCACACGGCGAACGACGGCGACGTGTTCGTCGCCTATCACGCCACCGGCGACGACAATGCGACCGAAGGGCGCGTGTACCTCCTTCATTCCAACGACGGAGGCGGCAGCTTCGATACGAAGGAGCTGGCATTCGGTGCCGGCGAGGCGGGGATCACATTCAATCGCCAGGACGTGGCCGGCACCATCCCGGGCGCGCGCTTCTGGACCCAGGGGAGCTTCCAGGCATGGGTGATCACTAGCGCCCAGGATCCGAACCGCGTCGTGGTCATTGCCTGTGACGACCCGGACGACGACTTCGATCTCGGTGACGCTTCGGACGTCTACAAGGCGGTATCCGGCGCCGACGGCGCGGCGGGCACATGGGATGCGCCAGTACGCATCTCCGGCGGAGGCGTAGGAGACTTGCAAGTATTTCCGACTGCGGCGGTGGACCCCAAGAATGGCACCATGGTCGTGCACTACTACGACGACCGGCGCGGCCTCGTTAATGGAGGCGGGTTCAGCCTGCTGGATGTTCTCATGGTCGCTTCGTTCGACGGCGGCGTGGAGTGGAGCAGCGAGTGTCAGGTGAACGACGCAGCGTTCGATCCGGACCCTGGTGCTCCCATCCGATTCCCGGGCCCGCCCGCCACGACGCGTATCGGCGAATACAATGGCGTCGCGGTGACTCCAGGGTTCGTGTTCGCCGTGTGGACGGGCAATGTGTTCGATATCGGGGGCGCCCCCATCGACCAACAGTCCATCTTCCAGCGCATCCCGATCCGGGCCCCGGCGCTCGCGGTCCAGGCTGGCACGAATGGCATCGCGGAGTTTGCCACCGCCCCGCTGACACCCCCGCGCGCCGGGGCCTCGCTTTACGGGAACGGGCTGTTCATCGCCAACGGTCGAGTCCTGCTCGGCCCAGGCGACAACTTCTCCGACCTCGGGCCCGGCGCCAACAACTCGACGCTCGGGAACCAACCGATCATCAACCCTTACCAGTATCTACGGATTGGTCCGGCGCCATTCGGGGTCGCCTCCACCAATTTCTGCGCCATCGGCACGCCCGCAGGTGGCGGGATCCTGTTCCTGCGCGGGACATACGCGTTGGAGCCCTTCGGTCCAAACCCAGACGCCATCGCCACGGTCAATGTGATGCGCGGCAGCGCGACGTTGCGCAACACCGGACCGCTGGTCCTCACGAGGCCGGGTTCGCGTTGGGGACAGGTGTTCACGCTTCCGCCTGGGGCCTACGGGGCCGTTGGCGTGCGGACGACGGTGACCGACCCGATCTCGGGCGCCCCGCTTGAAGTGCCGGAGCTGGTCCTCGCCGCAGACGGCGACGGCGGGATCCTCGGAAACGGCATCGACCTGGCCCGCGGCAATCTGGGCTCGAACATCGTACTGGCCCCGCTGGGCGCCGGGAAGGTGGCCCGGGCCTGGGGCGTGAGCGGGGGTCGTGCGATGTTCTGGCCTCCGCTCACGAACAGCGCGGTGGACGTGACGGTGACCATGATCGCGGATCCGGGTGCCGAACTCGAATACGCGCCAGACGAAGTCCCCGACACTCTGTCGGTTCCCGATTTCGGCGGCGGCGAGGTGCCGGGCGAGGCTACGGTGGCGGTGCCGCCACCGGTTCTCCCGACGCACGCGACGGATTTCTCACTGCGACTCGTCGGCGAGAATCCGACTCGCGATCGGGTCCGGTTTGAGTTGGTGCTCCCTCTCGACGATCAGGTCACGGTAGAGATCCTTGATGTACAGGGCCGCGTGACCGAGACGCTGCTCAGCGGACGGCGTGGCGCCGGGCGGCACGCCCTGGCCTGGAACGCGGGCCAATCCTCGCCATCCGGCCTCTACTTCGCCCGCCTGCGTTGGTCCGCGGGCCAGATCACAACTCGGGTGATCATCGTGCATTGATAGGAGACCGCATGACCGGGTCGAGCGCCGGGTGCGCGGCCAGTTCGCGCCCCGGCGCTTGCGCGTGCGGCACTCTACGAGCGTGTGATGCCCGGCGACTTGCTCGCCCCCCGGGTGCAGGCATTACTGTTCGTTCCACACTGCGAGGAGAACCCGATGAACGACCACGACCTCATCCACGACTGGAATCTCGCCGGCGAGCGCTGGGAGAAGCCGGCGTTCGAGATCCAGTTCGACGACGAGACGCTGCGCGACGGGCTGCAGTCGCCCTCGGTGCGCACGCCCACGATCGAGCAGAAGCTCGAGATCCTGCACTTGATGGACAAGCTGGGGTTGGACACGGCCGACATCGGCCTGCCGGGCGCCGGGCCGCACGTGGTGAAGGACGTGACGCGGCTGGCGCAAGAGATTGTTTCCTCGAAGCTCGCGATCTCGGCCAACTGCGCCGCGCGCACGATGCTGCGCGACATCGAGCCGGTGGTGGATATCTCGCAGAAGACCGGCCTGCCGATCGAGGTGTGCACGTTCATCGGCTCCTCGCCCATCCGGCAGTACGCCGAGAACTGGACTGAGGACATGATGCTCGCGCACACGCGCGAGGCGGTGACGTTCGCGGTGAGAGAGGGTCTCACCGTGATGTACGTCACCGAGGACACGGTGCGCGCGCGCCCCGAGACGCTGCGCCGACTGTTCCTCGCCGCCATCGAGTGCGGCGCCAAGCGGCTCTGCTTGTGCGACACCGTGGGCCACGCCACGCCCACCGGCGCGGCGAACCTGGTGCGGTTCGCCCGACAGGTGGTGCTGGAGAGCGGCGCCGACATCGGGTTGGACTGGCACGGGCACTGTGATCGCGGGCTCGCGGTGGCCAACACCCTCGCCGCCATCCGCGCCGGCGCCACGCGCGTGCATGGCTGCGCCATCGGCCTAGGCGAGCGCGTGGGCAACACGCCCATGGACCAATTGCTCGTGAACCTGAAACTGCTGGGCTGGATCGACAACGATCTCCGGGCACTCCCCGAGTACTGCGAGAAGACCAGCAGCGGCACGGGCGTGGCGATCCCGGTCAACTATCCGGTGGTCGGGGCGGACGCGTTTCGCACCGGCACCGGCGTGCACGCCGCCGCCGTGATCAAAGCGTTCAAGAAGGGCGATCACTGGCTCGCCGACCGCGTTTACTCAGGCGTGCCTGCCGAGATGGTGGGTCGCCACCAGGAGATCGAGGTGGGCCCGATGAGCGGCGAGAGCAACGTGGTGTTCTGGCTCGAGAGCCGCAAGCTCGCCGCCACCCCCGAGCGCGTGCAGGCCGTGTTCCTACGTGCCAAGTCAGTGGACCGCGTGCTCGCCGAAGACGAGATCCGGGCCGTGCTGGCCGCGCTCGACGAATCGCGGGTGTCGTGAGCCGACCGCTGCTCGCAGGAACGGGGTTGGGTCGCACAGCCATGGCGATCACATGCGTGACCGGGTTGGCGCTTGCGACGCTCGCGCACGCCGCCGCGCCAAGCGTGAAGCCTGTAGAGGTCGCGCTTCAGGCGCGCACGCTGGAGGAGAAGGGCGCCTACGCCGCGGCGCTCGTCCAGTTGAAGCGCCTGCGCGGCATGCAGGGCCCTGACGCCGACCTCGAGCTGGCCATCGCGCTCGACGAGGCCCGCACCGGCCTCGCGGACTCGGCGTGGCAGCGGCTGCACGCGCCGCTCTTGACCGCGGCGTTGGCCGACACGGGCGGCCCGTCGCGTCGTTCCGAGTACCCGTTCCAGCGCGAGGGCCTGTGGATCAACGGCCGCTTCGACGGCTGGTACTGGTACGTGGCCCGCGCCCGCGCCGAACTCGCGCTGGCGCGCCGCGACTGGAAGGAAGCCGCCTCCATGGCCAGCAAGTCAGCGGCCGCGAGGCCGCTATCTGGAAAAGACGCGCTGCTGCTGGCACTCGCCGCGGGCCGCGCGGGCGATGCACAGCTGGGCGAGGCGGCGGCCAGCTGGGCGGCCTACCTGGAGCCGTGGCTTGCAGAGGCGCACTTCCTGGCGGGTGTGTGGGCGTGGCGCGGCGGACGTCGCGCCGAGGCGCGCGTGTCGTTCCAGGCCGCCGCCGCGGTGGATTCGGGTTGGCGCGACCCGGTGCTGGCGCTGGCTCGGTTGGCGCTACCCGGAAGTCGGCCGGACTCGCTCCCCACGCGCTTCCTGCACGGCGTGCGCGGCTGCGCCATGCTCACCTCGGCGCGACGCCCCAAGCAGGAGGAGTACGTGCAGTTCGACAAGCTGCCGACGCTCGTGTTCAACCCGCAGAGCCAGCCGCCGGATTCCGTGCGCGCGCTGCTCCATCTCAAGCAGCCCACGCAGCTCTACGTGCAGGTGCTGGTGAGCGAGACGGGACACGTGCTCCTGGCCGAGTTGCCGTGGGTGACCGAGGCACAGGTGCCGGCCGCGGTGGTGCACCACGTGCTCGACCAGATCGGCACGTGGCGGTTCATCCCGGCGCTCAAGTTCGACAAACCCCAGCTCGCCTGGGCATCCGTGGAGTACGTGCTACAGCCCTGATCGGAACCGCGCGTGACCGCCTGCGCCGCGCGCGAAGGAGAGTCCATGTCCCGCAGCTACGACATCGCGGTGATCCCCGGCGACGGCATCGGGCCCGAGGTGATACGCGAGGGCCTGCGCGTGCTCGAGCGCGTCGCCTCGATCGAGGGCTTCGCCGTCAAGCCCACGCGATTCCCGTTCGGCGCCGAGCATTATCTCAAGACGCAAGAGGTACTGTCGGACGCTGCGTTCTCGGAGGTGCAGGGCCATCGGGCCGTGCTGCTGGGCGCCATCGGTGACCCGCGCATCGCACCCGGGTTCCTCGAGTTCGGCATCGTCGGACGCCTGCGCTTCGGCCTCGACCTCTACGCGAACATGCGGCCGGTCAAGCTCTACGACGAGTCATTGACCCCCTTGAAGGGCAAAGGGCCCGAGCACATCGACTTCATGGTGGTGCGTGAGAACACCGAGGACGCCTACGCCGGCATGTGGGGCCAGTTCAAGAAGGGCACGCCCGACGAGATCGCCACCCAGGAGATCATCTTCACGCGCAAGGGCGTCGAGCGCGTGATCCGCCACGCGTTCGAGACCTGTCGCGCGAGGGCCAAGCGCAAGAAGCTCACGCTGCTCACCAAGGCCAACGCCATCCGCGCCATGGAGCTGTGGACGCGCACGTTCGCCGAGGTCGGGGCCGAGTACCCGGACGTGACGCGCGAGCACCAATACATCGACGCTGCCTGCATGTTCGTCGTGACCGCGCCCGAGCAGTACGACACCGTGGTCACGAGCAACATGTTCGGCGACATCTTCACCGACCTGGGTGCGGCGCTGGTCGGCGGACTCGGGCTGGCCGCGAGCGCGAACCTGCACCCGGGCCGCGTGAGCCTGTTCGAGAGCATTCATGGGTCGGCCCCGCAGTTCGCGGGCCAGAACCGCGCCAACCCGCTCGCCACCATCATGGCCGTGGCCATGATGCTCGACTTCCTGGGCGAGGCGGGCGCCGCCACGCGCGTCGAGGACGCCGTCGTGCGGCTGCTCAAGTCGCACCGGCTGCCGAACCTTGGCATGGACTCGGGCGTGGGCACCGACCAGGTGGGCGACCTGGTCCTCGCGGAGCTGGCGGGAGCCGGCGCGGGACGTTAGCGAACGTCGGCTACTCGCCGCCGTCCTGGTCGTGGTCGGTCATGCGCTCGAGCCAACGGTAGCCTTCGAGCACGATGAGCGCCATGACCGAGCCGATGGCCGCCAGCGGGTAGGCGTGTACGCCCACCGCCACGCCGATCGCCGCCACCATCCAGATGCTCGCAGCGGTGGTGAGGCCGAACACGAAGCCCTCGGTGCGCATGATGCTGCCCGCGCCCAAGAAGCCCACGCCCGTCACCACGCCGTGCACGATGCGCGTGGCGTCCATGGCGCCGGCCCCGCCGAACGCGATCACCGCGTGCTTGGTGGTGAGCACGAACATGGTGCTGCCGAGGCACACCAGCACGTGCGTGCGGAGCCCCGCGGGCTTGCGGCCCATCTGGCGCTCGAGCCCCACCAGCGTGCCCAGCACCAGCGACACCACCATGGGAATCAGGTCCTCGCGCACCACATCCATGGGGCCTCCTTGGCTACTACTTGCGCTTGAAGTCGGCGGGGCGCTTGTCGAGGAAAGCCTGTAGTCCTTCGTGCATGTCGTCGCTCGAGGCGAGGATGCCGAAGCGTCCGCTCTCGAAGCGCAGGCCCTGATCGAGTGGTAGCTGCATGCCGCGCACCACGCACTCGAGCGCCGCCTCCACCGCGAGTGGGCCGTTCTTCAAGATGGCTTGCGCCAGCTTCACCGCCTCGGGCAGCAACTCGGCCTGCGGCACGACGCGATTCACCAGGCCGATACGTTCGGCCTCCTCGGCCTTCACGTTTCGCGCCGACAGGATCAGTTCGAGTGCGCGGCCCGGGCCCACCAACCGCGGCAGGCGCTGCGTGCCTCCGTAGCCGGGGATGATGCCCAGCTTCACCTCGGGCAGTCCGAGCACGGCGTTCTCGGACGCGAGCCGCATGTGGCAGGCCAGCGCCAGTTCGCAGCCGCCACCGAAGGCGTAGCCGTTGACCGCGGCGATGACCGGCTTGGGGCTCCGCTCCAACTGGTCCACCACGGCCTGCCCGAAGCGCGAGATGTCCTCGGCGGCCGCGGGGCCCAGCGGCGCCAACTCGTTGATGTCGGCGCCAGAGATGAACGCCTTCTCGCCGCTGCCCGTTACGATGAGCGCGCCCTGCGTGGGGTCGGCGATGAACGCGCGCGTGGCCTCGCCGATCTCGGCCAGCGTCGCTCGGTTGATGGCGTTCAGCACCTCCGGCCGGTTCACGAACAGGATCGTGACCGCGTCGCGGCGCTCGAGGCGCAGGTTCTGGTAGGTCGGAAGCGTGGACGTGCTCATGACTCGGACCCTCATGCGGGGCATGCAGGTGGGGGTGGGAACGCGCGACTATAGGCCGCGTGCGCGCGGGGCGGCAACATGGACGGCGAGGGCCGGCGAGAAGTCATTTCGGAATCGCCCCGGAACGGCTAGTCTCCTGTCACCATCCGCTATGGCGTAGCGAGTGCCAGTGGTCGAGCCCTCGCGCGGACGATCCATCCACTGGAGGGCGCTTCGGCGGCAGCCGACGCTTCCCGACGCATCCCCAAGAACAGGAGTGCTCCATGCGACGCCCCTTCGCGAGCGCGATCCTCGCCCTGGTCGTGGTCCTGACGTGCGCGGGCGCCTTAGCGCCGGCGACGGCCGACGCGGCCAAGCCCACGATCCAGCAGTTCCTCAAGATCCGCACCCCCAGCGCGCCGGAGATGCTCCCGGACGGCTCCCTGCTCTACCGCGACTGGCCGGACGGCGTGTTCCAGCTCTATCGCGCGGTCCCGAAGAATGCGGCGAACCCCAACTACGCTCCGGGCGAGGTGACGGTGACCCGGCTCACGGAGTACCCGGACGGACTCTCGGCCTTCTCACTCTCGCCCGACGGCAAGCGTGTCGTCCTCATGCACGCGCGCGGCGGCAACGAGAACACGCAGCTCACGCTGCTCGACCCGACCGCCGCTCCGGGTGCCGCGACCTCGCCGATCCTGGCGAACCCCAAGGTGCAGGCGCGGGTGAACCTGTGGACTCACGACGGCTCGGCCATGGTCTACTCGGCGAACGACGAGAGCCCCGAGGACTTCTACGTCTATCGCTGGGAATTCGCGACAGGCAAAGCGACCAAGCTGCTGGGCGAGAAGGGCGCGTGGGGTGCGAGCGACGTGACGCGCGACGGCAAGCGCATGCTGGTCGGGCACTACCTGTCCGCGTCGAACAGCGAGATCTATGAGCTCGACGTCGCGACCGGAAAGCGCACCGACCTCACGATCCGCCCCAAGGGCGGCACCGCGGCCTGCGAGATCGTGGGCTACCTGCCGAGCGAACGCGCCGTGCTCATCACCTCGGACTGGAAGGACGGCCGGTCGCGCCTCTATCAGCGCGACCTCAAGTCCGGCGCCGTGCGCGAGGCGCTGCCAGGACTCGCGGGCTGGGAGCTGGATGGCGCGTCGATCGACGACGAGCGCGAACACCTGATCGCAGCCGTCAACGAGCATGGTTACAGCACGGCCCACCTCTACACGCTCCCGGACCTGAAGCCCCTGCCCGCTCCCACGACCGAGAAGGGCGTTCTGGGCGGTTCGAGCTTCCGGAACGGCACGCTGATCTGGACGTTGAGCAACGCCCGACGCCCGAGCACCGCATTCGCCACGACCATCTCGAAGACTGCCAAGCGCTCCGAGGACCACGCCACGCGTCAGCTCACGTGGACCGAGGACCAGGGCATTGACTTCTCGAGTTTCCCGCTGCCCGAGTTGGTGACCTACAAGGCGTTCGACGGGCGCGAGATCTCGGCGTTCGTGTTCCTGCCGCCCGGTTACCAGAAGGGCACGCCGGTGCCGTTCATCGTCAACTACCACGGTGGTCCCGAGTCACAGCACCGCCCGGGGTTCAGCGCCGCCGACCAGTACCTGCTCACCCGCGGCTTCGGGATCCTCAAGCCCAACGTGCGCGGCAGCACCGGCTACGGCCGCGAGTTCCAGATGCTCGACGACTACAAGAAGCGCTGGGACAGCGTGCGCGATGGCGTGGACGCGGCGGAGTGGCTGGTGGGCAACGGCTACGCCGTGCCCGGACGCATCGCGACGTTTGGCGGTTCCTACGGCGGATTCATGTCGGTCGCCTGCATCGTCGAGGATCAGGAGCGGGTCGAGCGCGGGGCACGCAAGGAACGGTTGTTCGGGGCGTCCGTCAACATCGTCGGCGTGGTGAACCTGCGCACGTTCCTCGAGCGAACGAGCGGCTATCGCCGCGCGCTGCGCGAGGTCGAGTACGGCCCGCTCACGGACCGGGAGTTCCTCGAGAGCGTGTCGAGCCTGAACAAGGTGGACAAGATCAAAGTGCCCATGTTCATCGCGCACGGCTTCAACGACCCGCGCGTTCCGGTCGAGGAGGCCATGCAAATCGCCGCCGCACTCAAGGAGCGTGGCCAGAATCCCCGGGTGTTCATCGCGCCTGACGAGGGCCATGGCTTCGCCAAGCTCGACAACCGCATCTACTTCAACGAGCGGGCGGCGGCGTTCCTCGAGGAAACGATCGGCAAGAGCACGCCGCAAGCGAGTGGCGAACGCTGAGCCTGCGATCCGGTCTGCGCGCCACCGTGGCAACTTCCGCGGTGGCGCGGAGCCCGGAGCTCTCGCCAGACGGACGCGGGGCGTGCGGTGACTACCGGTAGAGCTGCTTCACGCGTCCCCAACTGCTCGCGACGGTAGCGGTGACGATACCCGTGAAGATCGCGTCGCTCTCGGAGATCGCTCGCGCCAGATCGGGGATATTGGTGCAACTGCACGCCGAGACGGTGCGCGGCGTGGCGAGCGACAGGCTCGCGAGCAGCGTAGCGAGCGGGATGAGCACGAGCCGCAAGGGTGACTTCCGAACGTCGTGCCGCGAGGTTAGCTCCCTGCCCCACACGACTTCTGTGGGGACGGGAGGCCGAGGCGGGCTACTGGTAGCGGAAGTCCACCAGGCGCTGCTCGACGCGGGCCATCGCCCCGGTGTGCGGGTCGCGAGTCTCGGTGAGCCGCTTGACCCAGCCGGTCGGGGTGCCGTCGAACCGCCAGGTCGTGCTGCGCTCGGCGAACTCGCCCGACTCGGTGAGCAGCTTGCGCGTCACGACCCAGCAGTCATAGGAGCGGCCGCGCACGCGCACCCGATCGTGCAACGTGCGCACGCTCTCGGTCCACAGCCCGCGCGACCGCTCGAGGTCCCCGTCGCGGTAGCGAGTCTCGAGCCCCAAGTCCGCCCGCTTGAGCACGCGCACCTTGAGCGTGCTGTCCACGGCCTCCCAGCGCTTGTGGCGCGAGATCCATTCGCGCACCGCGTGCCCGCCCAGGAAGGGCGCGGTGCTCACCTCGGTGAGGACGACGCGACAGAGGACCGGTCGGCCGTCCAGGTGAAGTGTCGTGGTGGCCAGCAGCCGCTCGCGCCGCTGGCCCGCCACACTGGACCCGGCGTCGTTCGCGCTCCGGCCGTCAGTATCGAGCCAGTGCGCGCCCGAAGCGTCGCGATGCTCGAACCAGGACACGCCGCCCTGGCGACGCACGAGTGTCGTGGTGACGCGCATCGGCTTTCGCTCGCCCAGCTCGTGGTTCCAGCTCTCCACGGCGACCCAGCTCCCCGGGCCGGCGCGGGGCCACGCGGCCTCCGCCGCATGCCCAAAGCACGGCACGAGCAGCGTCACCCACGCCATGAGCGGAAGTACTCGAAGCAGGTCCGGCGCCAGGCGCCAGGGCGGGAACTCAGTCGTCGCCATGCCCCGGGCATCGGCCCTCCCCGACCAGTCCTTGAGAGCCATAACTCCGCTCTAAGGCCGGCCTCCCACGGCTAAAGCTTTGAGACGCCGGGACCTGTGGGTCGGAGGCTATTCGCCCAAAGGGCGAGAGAATAGTGGACGTACCTTCTGGTTAGTTGTATAAGATACAGACATGGAATC
>CAYQNV010000177.1:0-6891 GCA_964418975.1 uncultured bacterium
ACCCGGTGCAGCGTGCACAGCAGCGGCTCCGTCTCCAGCTCGGCGTAGTGGTAGAGCCGCGGCAGACCGGCGAACGCGATATCGAGGAACACGCGCAGCACCTGGTCGAAACGCCACTCGGCCCACCGCGCCTTGACGCTCGCGAAGCGCCGCTGCACCTCGCGCTCAAGGCCGACGTGCTTGAGGAACCGGTGCAGGCGGTTCAGCCCGCCCAGCGTCGTAGCGCCTTCGAGATCGAACTGCTCCGCGAGGATCCGGCTGGTCCCGCGGCGGGAACTGGGGTAGTTTTGGCTCACCCTCTGGGTACTCCTTCCGTGGAGTGGGTTTTGGCTTCGACACCAAACCTTCTACCACGGGAGGAGTTTGTTTTCACCGCGATTCTCGCGGTCCGAACACATCTCCGTCAGCTTGCGTTCCGTCGGCTCGGCTCACGCGCAGCGTGCACCCCTGCGAAATCCGGGTTCATGCCAACGCGATTTCTGGTGTCCTGACCCCGGTACGTCGCGTGCGGTCGAACGACGTCGCATTTCACCGTGCAGTTTCATGTGAACTGCCCTTGCGGTTCGCCGCCGTGGCCGCGCCGGCGGTGCCGCGGCAATGCAGCCGGGGCCTTGCTGCGCCGCGGTTTCCCGGGGTCCCGGAGGTTCACATCCCGTTGGCATCGCGGTTGCAGTGATACGCGGGTGCTGGGCTGCCGGAGTCGCGTCCTACCATCCGAGCCTGCCATCTCCAGCGCGGCTCCCAGCGCGGCGGTGTTTCGGCGTCCTGGCCCGAGAGGTCGGGACGCCGGTTGTGTGTGTTTGGAGCTTTCCGGGCCTCCGGCCCGGCGCGTTCCGGCGCGTTCCGGTCCGGCGCCGCGTCCGTGCCGGGTTCCGCCGCGCATGCCCGCCCGCCGCGCGCGGCTGCAACCATTTGCTCGCACGTTCCGTCAAACTGACCAGATTCCAGTTCTGGTCAGGATGTCAGGATGGAGGACGGCATGCCATCGGTTCCGGTGGATCCCGGCGCGCGCGAGCGCCTGCTCGACGTGGCCGACCGCCTGCTTGCCACGCGCGGCTTCCGCCGCATGACGGTGGCGCAGGTCGCGGCCGCGGCCGAGGTGGGCAAGGGCTCGGTCTACCTGCACTTCGCGAGCAAGGACGAACTGGCGCTCGCCTGTCTCGATCGCATGGCGTCGCGCGTGCTGGCCGGCATGCGGCGCGTCGCCGCGGGCGCGGGTACACCGCGCGCACGCGTGCGCGCGATGTTGCGTGCGCGCGTGCTCGATCGCTTCGACTACGCGCGACGTCATGCGCCCAGCATCGACGAGAAGCTGGCGGTGATGCGCCAGGCCATGCTCGTGCGCCGTGCGCGACACTTCGACGCCGAGGCTGCCGTGCTGGCGAGCGTGTTGCGCGAGCACCGCATGCGTGCCGCCCCGGCGCGCGTCGCGGCCTCGCTGGTGCTGGCCACGAACGCGCTCCTCCCCTACAGCCTGAGCGTGCGCGAGCTGGGCCTGCGGCCGGCCCTGGTGCGCCGCCTCGATGCTCTGCTGGACCTGTTGCTCGACTGCCTTTCCCCGGCGCCCGCCACTCGGCGCTCCCACTCGAACACCCGGAGGACCCGATGAGGTCACCTGCCCCCTTGCTACTCGCCGGCGCCCTGCTACTGCTGGCCCTGCCCGCCCATGCGCAGTTCGCGCCCGGCGGGCCGGACGAACCCGACACGCCGCTCGACGCCAGGACGCGCGCCGCCGTGATCGAATCACTCGCCGAGGCGGTGCGCGACGCCTACATCTTCCCCGACAAAGGCGCCGAGCTGGCGCGTCAGCTGCGCCGGCGGTCGGCTCAGAAGCAATACGACCGCATCACCAGCTCCAAGGCGTTCGCCGACTCGCTCACCGCGCACATGCAGGCCCACACGCACGACCTGCACATGCGCGTCCACTACCGGCACGCGCCGTTGCCGACACATGCCGGCGACGACGAACCGACCGGCGAGGAGCGCGACCGGCAGCTCCAGTTCGAACGCCTGCGCAACTTCGGCTTCGAGCAGGTGCGCCGTCTGCCCGGCAACGTGGGCTATCTCGACTTGCGACAGTTCTCGGGCGCTCCCGAGGCGCAGTCCACGGCGGTCGCGGCCATGAACTTTCTCGGCAACTGCGACGCCTTGATCGTGGACCTGCGCCGGAATGGCGGCGGTTCGCCGGCCATGATCCAGACGCTGCTCTCTTATCTGGTCGAGCCGGGCCGCCGACTCCACTTCAACGACTTCCATCGGCGCGAGGGCGATCGCTGGGAGCAGTGGCACACGTCGGCCTACGTGCCGGGGCCGCGACTGCACGGCAAGCCGGTGTTCGTGCTGACGAGCCCGCTCACGGGTTCCGCCGCCGAGGAGTTCAGCTACGACATCCAGACGCACAAGCTGGGCACGTTGGTGGGCGGCACCACCGCCGGGGCGGCGAACCCGGGCGGACTGGTGCGGCTCTCCGACCACCTGGCCGCGTTCATCGCCACGGGCCGTGCGGTGAACCCTGTGACCAAGACCAACTGGGAAGGCATCGGGGTCAAGCCCGACCTGGACGTACCGGCCGCGACCGCGCTGCGTGAGGCGCACGTCAAGGCGATCGAGGTGCTGCAAGCGAAGCCGCGTGACGACGAGCACAAGGCACTGCTCGGCCGCGCGCTCGAATCGGCGAGGAAGACTGCGTCGGATCCCGAGGAGGACTTCGTGCGGCCGTCGAGAAGGCGAGCGGGATAGCCTCCGGGGCGGCTGCCGGGGCAACTCCAAAGCCCGCGAGTCAGCGCGGCAGCACGCGTTGGCTCGCGGCGGCGGAGCGGATGCGCGAGGGCTCCGCGGGGTCCGTCCAGGCGCACACCAGCCACTCGCCCATCGCCACCAGGCGCGGGAAACCGGCGCGGCGCGCCGAGCTCGTGGCGGCAATGGTCAGCGGTGCGCCGAGCGCGCCGTCCGCGGCCACGCGGCGAGCGCGGATGCGCACCGGGCCCTTTTCGCCCTCGATCCAGCTCACCGCCGCCGAACCGTCGGGCAGCAGTGCCACGTCCGCGCGCCCGGTGGGGGATCCCTCGTCCACGCGCACGGGCGTGCCGAACGTGCGACCGCCGTCGTTCGAGCGGCAGAGCAGCACGCGCGCCGAGTCGCGCGGCGCGGTGAACCACGCCACCACCACGTCTTGGTCGCGCGCGGCGATCGCCGGACCGTTGACCGGGCAGCCCGCGATCTCCCAGCCGTCCGCGGCCACGCGCTCCGGGTCGCTCCAGCGCCCGCCCTGCCAGCGCACGCAATAGATGTCGCGCACCTCACGCTCGGAGCGATCGCGATACACCACCACCAGCCCGTCCCGCGTGCGCGCCGCGCCCGTCTGGCAGCACTCGCACGCACGCGCGTCGAGCAGCGTCTCGGCACCGGTCTCGCCATCGGCCGCGATCACGGCATGGCGGAGCGTCATGCCGCCGTCGTGTCCTTCGCCATGCCCGGCGCCCTCGAGGACCATGCCGCGGCCGTCCAGCCACACCGCGGCCATGCCGCCCTCGGGCCACGGCACGAGCGAGACGAAGCCGTGCTCGCCCTTGAGCCCGTCGTGATGCGGCGAGATCGGCGCGGTCCAGTTGCGGCCGCCGTCCGCCGAGCGCGCGAGCTTGACCGCGTAGTCGTAGGTGCCGCCCGCCGTGCGACGCAGCCAGTGCGCCACCAGCCGGTCGCCGCCGGCGGGCACCACCGACGGCACGTCGGCCCAGTTGACGAACAGGCTGTCGTCCACGATCGCCGTTTGCGGGGCCCGCCATGCACCGTCGCGCCATTCGCTGAATCGCAGCGCGTGCCGCTTGCCGGCGGGCTCGAGCCAGCTCAAGACAAGTTGGCCGTCGGGGTGCTCGCTCAGCACGGGCGCCAGGCTGCCGGGGGCTGCCGGGACCGGCATTGCACTGAATCGCTGCGGCATCACCGCGCCTGTCGAGAGCGCCACGACGAGGGCCAGCCCCGCCGCCGTACAGGCCGCGCGCCGCGCGCGCGGCATTCGCGATGCGCCCGCGTCGTTCACCGGCCGCGCCGACCGAGCTTCAAGCGCACCACAACGGTGGCGGGCTCGACCGTGCACCAGTCAGGCAGGTTGGCGAGTGCGACCACCGCGCTCACCGTGTCGCGCTTGCCGTCCAGGCGCACGGGCGCCAACTCCAGCGTGTCGAGCGCCAGCAGCACCTGCTCGGGACCGGTCATGCGCACGCGCGCGGGCTCGGCGATCGCCACGCCGCTCCACGCGTAGCCGGCGGCCGGCTGACCGCTGACGCGTGGCGCCACCGGCACGTCACGATGCACGCGTCGGTCGATCTCGAGCGTGACCACCGTGGGCCCCACCAGCGTCTCCATCGTGACCGAGCCCTCGGCCGGCAGCGGCAGGTCGGAAGCGGCGAGCATGCGCTCGAAGCGCCCGCGACGTGCCCCGGCCAGTGACAGCTTCAGCCGCGGCTCCTTCACCAGCAACATGATGAGCTGCTTGCCCGTGCCCTTGAGCTTGGCCTGCACCACCGCCGGCGCCGGGCCCGACATGCTGAGCGAATCGGGCAGCTCGGTGTACTCGATCGGGAACGAGATCAGGCGCGTGGCCTCGCGGTCGGTGTACACGTTCAGGTACACGAGCACCGCCAGCAGCAGCGCCGTGAACTTGAGCCCGAGGTTGTCGAGCAGCAGGCCGCGCAGGACGTTCATGGGTGCGCGAGCATACACCAGTGAATCGGGCGCGGGTGGCGCGTCACTCGGCTTCACCCTCGGCGTCGTCGCCCTCGCCCGGCACGCGCAAGCCGTGCTTCTCCATGCGCGAGTAGAGCGTGCGGCGCGTGAGTCCCAGCAGTCGCGCCGCCGCGCTCTTGTTGCCCGCGGCGCGCTCCAGTGATTGGATGATCAGCTCCTTCTCGAGCGTCTCCAATGACAGGCCCTCGGGCGGGATGCGCGGCACCCAGCCCTGATCGATGCGCGACTCCGGCTGCGCGAACGACAGGTGCGCGGGCGTGATGGCGTCGGCCCCGGCCAGGATGAGCGCTCGCTCGAGCGTGTGCTCCAGCTCGCGCACGTTGCCCGGGAACGCGTAGCCCTCGAGCGAGCGCCGGGCCGCGACCGTGAGCTTGTCGGGCGGCGCGCCGTGACGGCGCAGCACGTGCTCCACCAGCCGCGGCACGTCGCCGGGGCGGTCGCGTAGCGGCGGCAGCACGATGGGGAACACATTCAGGCGAAAGTATAAATCCTCGCGGAACGTGTGCGCCTTCACCATGTCCTCGAGCGGCCGGTTCGTGGCCGCGACGATGCGCACGTCCACGGTGAGCGGGCGGTTGCCGCCCACGCGCGTGAACGTCTTCTCCTCGATCGCCTGGAGCAGCTTGACTTGCAGAGACAGCGGCAGCTCGCCGATCTCGTCCAGGAACAGCGTGCCGCCGTGCGCGTCCTCGAAGCGTCCCGACTTCTGTTTCACCGCGCCGGTGAACGCGCCCTTCTCGTGGCCGAACAGTTCGGACTCGAGCAGCGCTTCAGGGAGCGCGCCGCAGTTGACCTTGACCCACGCGCCGCCGGCGCGACGCGACAGCGCGTGCAGCGTGCGCGCGAACAGGTCCTTGCCGGTGCCGCTCTCGCCGCGCAACAGCACCGTGCTGTCGGTGGCCGCCACCTTGCGTACCAGCTCGAGCGCCGTGCGAGTGGCGGGCGCGTCGCCGACGACCGCCAGCGCGTCGCGTCGCAGCGATTCCACGCTCGCGGTGAGCGCCAAGTTCGACTGCTGCAGCTCGCGCTTCTCGGCCGCCTCGCGCAGCACGCGGGCGATCACCTCGACGTAGTCGCCCTCTTTTTCCACGTAGTCCTGGGCGCCCAGTTTGAGCGCCTCGCGCGCGGTGGCAAGGCCCGCAAAAGCCGTCATCACCACCACGGTGGTGTCGGGCCAGCGACGGCGCACCTCGGCCAGCACCGCCATGCCGTCCGGCGGCTTCATGCGCAAGTCGGTGACCACGGCGTCCACGCCACCGGCCTCCAGCCGCTGCAGCGCCGCCGCCCCGCCACCCACGTGCGACGCCTGGAATCCCGCGTCGCGGAGCTCGGCCGCCACGAGCTCGGCGTTCTTGAGCTCGTCGTCCACCACCAGCACGTTCACGAGGGGCTCACCTCCCGGTTCATGAATGGTCCGGGCTCAAGCTTCGTGAGCCGGCGGCTCAGCGGCAGGTCTCCGCGATGCCCCTCGGCGCGGTGCTCTCCGACCACGCACCCTCGTCGAGTCGCACGCGCACATAGCCGGTGTCGCTCAAGTTGGTGACCGACACGCAGCGCACATCGCCGGCCACCCGGAACGTGGCATTGCCGCAATCATTGGTGACCGCCGATCTTTGCCGGTCGATCACCGAGATCCAGCACGTGTTCGACTCGATGGCGATCCGGTGCCGCTTGGCGCACCCGGGGCCGGCGAGTGCCGCGAACACCAGCAGGCTGGCCAGCAGCGCGCTGGCGAGGGGACGTCGCATCACGGGGTTTCGCTCCTCGGTTGAACGGGCGTGAGGCCGGCGGGTGGCACCCCAACAGTCTACCCGCCCCGGCCGGAACTTTCGACGCGCTTGCACGAACTGGGTCCCCCAGCCGGGACTATTCGTGAACCCTTAGCCGAGAGGGTCGGATGTCCGTGAAGCGCAAGGAGCAGGCTTGGCCCGTGACGCAGGCGTGTTGGTTACACGTCGAGGCACGGGCCAAGCCCGCGACGCCGCGATTCATGGGCAGCCGGCACTCGCAGGCCACGGGCTCAGTAGAGTCGAGATGTGGCGCGGTGACGTACAGGACCGGCGGCGCCGACGGCAGCCTACTCCTTTCGGAGCCGGCTTCGCCGAGTGGTCCATCGTCCCGTCTCCACATCCCGCTCGTCGAACC